>JAFVWG010000233.1 GCA_017501805.1 Oscillospiraceae bacterium | reverse complement strand
TCGCATGTCTACTACGCGGAGGAGCTTGTGAAGGTCCTCAAGCCGCTGCTTGGATGATGAAAAGCCGTCCGTCCCTGCACAGGGGCGGACGGCTTTTTTATTATCGCCGCTTTGCGGCGAAGTGAAGAGTGAATAGGGAATAGAGAAGAGGTGTGGTGTGCCGCTTGCGGCACAGATGGAGATACTGCCTTCGGCAGGCGGATGGGCAATGCCCATCCCTACGATCGTGGATCGAAAATCCTGCGGAGAAATTCTGTGGCTGTGCGGTAGGGACGAGCATTGCTCGTCCGCTTTTTTCGGGCAATTCGTGAATTGCCCCTACGATGATTTGCTGCGCTGCGCGCGATTGAAAAGACAATCCCTCAGTCAAGCCGCAAGCGGCTCGACAGCTCCCTTTACACAAGGGAGCCTTTTTTCTTGTTGCCGCGGGGAGGTAAGGATGGAGATACTGCCTTGCGGCAGGCGGATGGGCAATGCCCATCCCTACGATCGTGGATCAAAATTACTGCAGAGAAATTCTGCGGCTGCGGCGGAGGGGAAAGGTTTTTCTTGCGTAATGGGCGCGGAGATGTTACAATTCAGTATTATAATTGAAAATTTCCCGATCGCGAAAGGGGCGCAACAAGATGAGCGATTACAAAATGAACACCAAATGCGTGCAGAGCGGCTACACGCCGGGCAACGGTGAGCCGCGTCAGATCCCCATTGTGCAGTCCACCACCTTCAAATATGCGACCTCCGAGGATATGGGCAAGCTCTTTGACCTCGAGGCTTCGGGCTACTTCTACACCCGTCTGCAGAATCCGACGAACGATTACGTTGCGGCGAAGCTCGCGGATATGGAAGGCGGCACCGCCGCGATGCTGACGTCGAGTGGTCAGGCGGCGAACTTCTTCGCGATCTTCAACATCGCGAACTGCGGCGACCACGTCGTTTCCGCCTCCACGGTCTACGGCGGCACGTACAACCTCTTCGCCGTGACGATGAAGAAAATGGGCATCGACTTCACCTTCGTCGATCCCGACTGCTCGGAGGAGGAGCTGAACGCTGCGTTCCGCCCCAACACCAAGGCGGTCTTCGGCGAGACCATCGCCAACCCCGCGCTGACCGTGCTGGATATTGAGAAATTCGCAAAGGCCGCGCACGCGCACGGCGTTCCGCTGATCGTGGACAACACCTTTGCCACGCCCGTCAACTGCCGTCCCTTCGAGTGGGGCTGCGATATCGTGACGCACTCCACGACCAAGTACCTCGACGGACACGGCGCGGCGGTCGGCGGCGCGATCATCGACAGCGGCAAGTTCGACTGGATGAAATACGCCGACAAGTTCCCCGGTCTCTGCACCCCCGATGACAGCTACCACGGCGTCACCTACGCGGAGAAGTTCGGTCTCGCCGGTGCGTTCATCACCAAGGCGACCGCGCAGCTGATGCGCGACTTTGGCTCGATCCAGAGCCCGCAGAACGCATTTTTGCTGAACCTCGGCATCGAGAGCCTCCATGTGCGGATGCAGCGCCACTGCGAGAACGGTCTCGCCGTTGCGAAGTTCCTGAAGGAGCATCCCAAGGTCACCTGGGTCACCTATCCGAGCCTTGAGGGCGACAAGTACTACGAGCTGGCGCAGAAGTATCTGCCGAACGGCAGCTGCGGCGTTGTCTCCTTCGGTGTGAAGGGCGGACGCAAGGCCGCCGAGACCTTTATGAAGGGTCTGAAGCTCGCCGCCATCGAGACGCACGTTGCCGATGCGCGCACCTGCTGCCTGCATCCCGCCAGCGCAACGCACCGCCAGATGAACGACCGCGAGCTCGCCGCCGCCGGTATCTCGCCGGATCTGGTGCGCTTCTCCTGCGGCATCGAGGACGCCGCGGATCTGATCGCGGATATCGAACAGGCACTTGCGAACGTATAAAGATTTGAATGCAGCAAGGACGCTGCCCCGATGGGGCGGCGTCCTTTTTTTATCGCCGCTTTGCGGCGAAGTGAAGAGTGAATAGGGAATAGTGAATAGTTGTGGTGTGCCGTTGGCACAGATTCCACCTCATCCGTCGCCTGCGGCGACACCTTCCCCTCGAGGGGAAGGCTTTTGCCTGCGGCAGGCGGGCGATTTCACAATCGCCCCTACGGGGGGGAGGGGGTTACGAGCGGGCGCGTTTGGGTGTGGGAAGATAGGGGGCGAGCAGGACGGCGAGGATGGTGACTGCGATCGCCGTGATGCCTGCGGCGGCGGTGACGACGACGGCGGGATAGCGCCCGGCAAAGCCCTCCGGCGAAAGCTGACGGAGCAGCACGCCGAGATACGCCCAGATGACGCCCGCGCCGACAAAGGGACGATCCTGCTGCAGCACGAAGGCGGTGGCGATCAGCGCGCCGAGAACAAGCACGATGACTGTCCAGACGGATTCGGGCAGACCGAAGCCGTTCCAGCCGATCTGCGTCAGCCAGGTGGCGATACAGCCGATGGACGCGGCGATGACCCAGCCGCAGTAGATGTCAAAGCCGATGCAGGAGATCGTCCGCGCCGCAGCACCCCGACAGGCGCCGCCGAGCCGCAGCTCAATGCGGACGAGCGTCCACAGAAGCGCCGCGATCAGCAGCACGGACACGCCGAGCCACTCAAAATGCCACGCGAGAAGCCAAAGCGTGTTCAGCACACAGCTTGCGGCGAAAAGCCATCCGACACG
>JAFVWG010000232.1 GCA_017501805.1 Oscillospiraceae bacterium | reverse complement strand
GGGGCTCCTTTCGTTCCGGGCTGCCCCGATGGTATCAGAAACGGGGCGGTTTTGCTATCTACACCCGGGGAAAAGAGCTCTACGCAAGGGGGAATCCCGCATTCTACTCTCGGTAGAGTGGCACTACCGGGGCGTTTTTACGGAATAGATGTCAAAATCGCACGGCACGGTGCGCCGTCCGCGCCCGACAGATTCAGAGGCGCGGCGTGTAAGAGATAAACGCCCTCGGGAACATCCGTCAGACGGATGCCCTCAAGCAGGACGACATCCGCGCCGAGAAGGGCAAGATGCACCGCCATCGGCGCGTCCTCCGGACCGACGGTCTGCGACTCGTTGCCCAAAAGGAGAAGACCCGAAGCGGCAAACACCTCCGCGGCTTCGAGGGAAACCTCGGCATCGCCCTTGATGAGGATCCGCTTTGCCGATGCGGGGTCCTGCTTTTTTGCCGTTTGGGCGATCACGGCGGCATCGGCGGCGGTGACGATTCCCCGGTGCTCCGCTACATACGCCGTTCCGACAAAGACCTCCGGCGGGATCTGATCCACGGTTTTTCCGTCCAGGATAAAATGAGACGGGGCGTCGATATGCGTGCCGTTGTGCGCGCACATACGAAATGCGGTCAGATTATAGGCGTCCCCGTTTTCCATGGAGCAGAGAAGTTCCTTTTCGGGGACGAGGTCGCCGGGGTACACCCGGCAGGTGAAAATTTCCTGAGAGATGTCGTAGATTTTCATGGCGTAAAACCTCACTGCAGCCAAAGCTTCACAAAATACGGAACGCGTATGCTTTTGTGTGTTTTAATAAAACTCATCTCTTGTTATCGAAACTCTCCTTTGCGGTGTTGATGGAAGAAATGAGCATAACACGAATACGGGAGCACGCAGAATCAAGCAGGTTGAATTCTTCTTCGGTAATGTAGTTCGTTTTATAAAGAAGTTCCAACCAATATCCGGTTTCGCCGGCCTCTTTGAGGGCAATTTGAAGTTTGGCAATAAAGTCGGCTTTTCCATGAGCATATTGCGCTTCACGAATGTTTGCCCCTATAGATGTGCCGCTTCTTCCTATTTGATTGGAGATTATGGATTCTCGCTTTTCTTTAAGAGCTTTAACTAGGTTGACGATCGAAACTGCAAAATCCAGAGATTGGGTTCTTAACTTGCTTTCGGACATAATTACACTCTCCGTTCGATTGTAGTATACTATCTATGAATACTGCAAACAAGCAGCGTTTGGGTGAAGTTTGGACATTGTCCAAGTGAAGCAGCGGCAATGCCGCTGTGAAGTATTGTACTTACGCACAAAGTGAAGGTAAGTGTGCTTTCCGCGCCCCGCAGGCGCTTCACGATGCGAAGCATCCCTTCACGCATAAAATGCACTTCTCGTGCCGAAAGGCACACTTAACTCAAAAACGCACCGTTGTCAGTAGACAAAGGTGCGTTTTTGTTGGTGGACGATAAGGGACTCGAACCCCTGACCCCCTGCACGTCAAGCAGGTGCTCTAGCCAGCTGAGCTAACCGTCCAACTGCAAGAGCCATTATACAGAGTGCGGGCGCGATTGTCAAGGTTTAATTTGCGGTTTTTTGATTTTCCGAGCGATAAAGTGCGATCAGCGCATCGGAGAAGCGTCCGTAGGAGCGGGCACCCTGCTCTTCCAGAGCGGAGAGATAGGCGTCGCTGACCTTCTGCGCGGCGTCCTGCACGGCGCCGCGGTAGGGCTCTTCGTGCGCGTCGGCGGCGAGAAGATCCGCCTGCAGAAGCGGCGGCAGGGTGTTCCACAGCTCTGCGGCCAGCGCCTCATCCTCCGCGCGAAGCGCGTGATAGCAGCTCTTCAGCGCGGCGAAGCTGCCCGAATAGCGGAAGGCGGGATCGCTGCTCTGCCGACAGGCGAGATAGGCGCAGAACTCCGCGTCCGATACGGCATAGGCGCCGAAGCGGTGCGCCAGCGCGCGGCAGAAGTGCGTGGGCAGCTCGGCGGGATAGGCGTCGGGATTGACGGAGGGCTCCGCGGTGAAGGGAATGAACACGCTCTGCGTGCCGAGGTGGCGGAAGAGCGGTCCGGGGGTGAGCTGCTTTACGGGAGTGGGTACGGTGATGAACTCCGGGTGGAGAGCGGAAAGGCGCTCAAAGGAGGCATTCGCCTCGTCCGAAAGCTCGTCCCAGGAGGGGAGCTTGAGCGTTCCGTCCGTATTGCGCGGCGCGAGGGAAGCCAGCGCGCCGGCCTCTTTGCCGTAGTGCATAGACGCCTCGCGAAGCTCCGGCAGGGTGTATTCGCGCACGGAGACGATCCCCTCGGTCTTGCCGGGCAGGAAGAGTCCTGCGCCCCAGACAAAGGCGAACAGAAGCGCGCCCACGCTGACGCCGAACAGAACGCCGGAAAGCCAGCGCAGCAGCTTCAGACGCCGCAGAGCATGGATAAAGGTTGCGACAAACCAGACGAGCAGCAGCGCGGCGATGACCTCCCACACGGGAAAAGCGACCGAGCCGGTGACGCTGCCGATCGTTTCGAGCAGCTGTGCGGAAAACGGCTGCCACAGGGGGATAAACACAAACGCCGAGCTTTTCGCAAAGGCGAGCAGAAGCGTAAGCGCGAGCGCTATCGAGGCAGAGGAAATGATTCGGGAGACGGTTTTCATGACAAAACACCTCTTTCGTCAGTATTGTACCACAGTACGAAGAAAAAGAAAACGGATTTTTCGTCGTTGGGAAATTCCGTGCGCGGGAGGTTTATTTTGCTTACGGATGTCCATACTAAGGTCGGAGGTGCTGCATATGAAAGACAGCGATCAGCCGAAAAACGCCCGACGTCCGAAGCGGGATCAGAGTTTTTATGCCGTGACACTCGTGTGCCTGCTTGCGGCGGGCATTGCGGGATACGTGCTCGTGACGTCCATCGGCGGACAGAGCGGAACGAAGGTCTCGCGGACGGAGCTTTCCGCGCCGCAGATCATAGCGGAAGAGCCGCAGCCGGAGGAAGCCGCGCCGACTGCCGCGCCGGTGACGGAGGAAAAGCCGCCCGTCGAGGCTTCCGTGCGCGTGCCGCCGGTCAAGGGGGACGTCATCCGTCCCTTCAGTCAGGAAAAGCTCGCCTATAACGAGACGACAAAGGACTGGCGGCTGCACGAGGCGATGGACATCGCCGCAGAGGGGCAGAAGGTCGTCGCAAGTATGGCGGGGACGGTGGAGCGCGTGTATGACGACGACTATCTCGGAACGACCGTCGTTCTGCAACACGATGACGGGTACGAGACGCGCTACTGCAATCTCACGGCAATGCCGACGGTCAAGGCCGGCGACAGCGTCAAGGCGGGCGATGTGATCGGCGCGGTGGGCGACACCGCGATCCTGGAATCCGCGGACAAGCCCCATCTGCATTTTCAGGTGCTCAAGGACGGCAAGCCGATCGACCCCGCGGGCTTTTTGGGCGCATAAAAAAGAAGCGGACGGCAGCGCCGTCCGCTTTTTGTTTGTGATTCAGACTTTTTCTCCGACGAGGTAACGGTCGATGCAGTATTGCAGGATCGCGCGCCGCGTGACAATGCCGATAAAGGTCATCCGATCGTCCACGACGGGTACGAAGTTCTGCTCCATAGCGACGGAGAAGAGATCCTCCACGCGCGTGTCAGCTGTGACGGGGGCGTTGTCCCGTCGGTGCGAGATGTCCATAATGGAGTGGGTCTCCGCTTTCTTGATGTCCATATCACAGAGGTTTTTCATCGCCCAAAGCAGGTCGCCTTCGCCCAGCGTGCCGCAGTAGGTGCCGTCCGAACGCAGGATCGGCAGCGCCGCATAGCCGCTGTGCTCCATCCGTTCCAGCGCCTGACGAACCGTGAAGTCGTCTTCGAGATAGGCGCAGTTTGCCTTTGGGGTCAGAAAGAATAACACATTCATAGTTGCTCACCTCATTGAATCCTAGCATACGCGGACGGAAGAATCCGTCGAAGCGCCGAAACGACTCTGCATCAGATCAGCGTGATGGCGATGGTGTAATAGTGTCCGTCGCGGTAGATGGTCAGTTCGATCACATCGCCCGGTGCGTAGTTGTTGCGGAGCTGCTCGAGCGATGCGGAGTCGGTGATCGGTCGGTCGCCCAGCGCGGTGATGATATCGCCGATCCGGATGCCTGCGTTCTCCGCGCCGGAGCCGGCCTGCACCGAGGTAACGTAAACGCCGCTCGGCAGTCCGTAGTAGATACGGGCGCGGTCGGGGAGCTCCTCGACCGTGACGCCGATGGTCGGTCTGCCGGAGACGTAACCCTTTTCAAACAGCTCGTCCACAACGGTCTTGATGGCGGAGGTCGGGATCATCAGTCCCATTCCGTCGCTGTGCGATGCGGAATAGCCGCGATCCAGCCGTGTTGTGCTCAGACCGACGATCTGTCCGTAGCAGTTGAAGATCGGACCGCCGCTCCGGTTGCCTGTGACGGCGCTGGTACGCAGGAGCGAGATCTCACGCTCGTTGATCACGATGGGCGGGTTGATGGCGGAGATGATCCCGTAGGTCATAACGGCGCTTGACCCGGAGGAGAGCGGACTGCTGATCGAGACTGCGAGATCGCCGACACGCAGCACATCGCTGTCACCGAAGACGGCAGGCGTCAGCTTTTCCGCCGCGATCTTCAGAACGGCGAGGTCGGTCGAAGAGTCGACGCCAACAAGCGCGGCCTCAAGCATCTCTCCGCTTTCCAGCGTGACGAAGAGACTTGCGGCGCGTTCGATGTTTTTCGCGTTGGTGAGAAGATAGCCGTCCTCCGAAAGGATCACCGCGGTGCTGAAGACCGTGCCGCGCTGACGGGAGGCGGCAAGTGACACGAGGGAGGGCTGCGAACGCGCATAGATCTCCTGCAGGCTCAGCGCGCCCGGCGCGGAGGTGGGGATGTTCGGGACGCTCTGTGCGGAAGGCGAAACGGCGATCTCCTGTCCCGTGCCGAGGTAGGCGGCGGGGTCGACCGAGTCGGGATGCTGTGCGGATGTGTGCTCCTGCTTGCTCTTTCCCACGATGAGGGAGAAAGAGTTGCCGTCCCGCTCTATGTGTACGGTCACATCGCGCAGAAGAAAGGCGATGCAGCCGATGATGAGGAGCGTCAAAAGCACAGCGATCCCCCAGATCAGCAGGCGGCGCTTCTTTTTTTGCTGCGGAGAGACGCCCGGCTCCTCCGCGGGACGGTCGGCGGTATTGGGCTGCC
>JAFVWG010000031.1 GCA_017501805.1 Oscillospiraceae bacterium | reverse complement strand
GAACCTCGTTAACGTGAGCCTTCGCCGTGTGCGTGCAGACGGCAAGTGCGGCAAAGGTGGTCTCCGTCACGCCGTCAGCTTCGTAGTAGGTGCCGCAGGACTCGCAGACCCAGTGCGCCGCAACGCCCATCGTGGTATCCGTTGCCTCGACGGCAGCATGCTCGACCGGATAGTGCACATGGGTTTCCGCGTCGAAATATGCAAGCGAGTCGTAGATCGCGGGAGGAAGATTGGCAGGAGCCGTATTGGAGGTCTCACTGATCGTAACGAGGCTTGCGACATCGGGCACCGTAAACACGGTGGAGGATGCGGTCAGCTGCTCCGCCTGCGCGAAGTTGAGGGTCGGACCGCCTTCGGCAACCGAAACGGCGCTCTTGCCGATAAACTGAGCCGCGCCCTTCAGCGTGACGTTCAGGTCGACCTTCTCAAGCGCAAGTCCGGTGGATGTAGCGATGGAGGCTGCATTGATTGCAGCACGCTCTTCACTGCCGGTGGCGATACGGCTGTCCTCGATCGTAAGATTGTGGGTCGTGGCAGTCGTGCCCTCGGGTGCAGTAGCCCTGTATGTGTTTCTATTGTAGTTGATGGCGTAGCCGCCCGTCGAGAAAATGTCCGAACGGATGAGGTTGATGTTCGACGCCAGCATCGCAACGCCGATGACGGGACCGGCGTTGGAATATTCCTTTCCAGACAGATCGCCGCCGTTATGGACACGGAAGAAATTCACGTCCTTCAGGGTGACGGAGGGGGTGTAGAGATCATCCGCGGTACCGATCGCGTAGTTAGAGTTCGTAGTGCCGGCGTAGCCGAGGCTCACAAGGTTGACGCCGGAGGACTGCGTCGTACGCGCGTACTTATAGATGATCGTACCGTTCTTCACGTTCAGGGGGATGGAATCGCCCAGGAAGAAAGCGGGGTTGTAGTAACCCGCGTTGTTGCTGCTTGTGTTCGGGCAGCGGACCGTGATGGTGTGGCCGCCCAGATCCAGCCAGAAGCCGTTGACCGCCACTTCGGAGTCCATATAGTTTTCCATATTCCACGACTTATAGTTCGCTTTCGTGGAAGCGGTTCCGTTCAGGAAACCGCTGGTCGCGGAAGAGCCGGACGTCAGGACATAGGTCACGTCCTTGAGCAGGAGGACCTCGCAGGTGCCTTCGATCTGACCTGCAGCCTGATACGCCGCCTTCACGGTCGCATAGCCGGTCTCTGTGCCGGTGTTGTAGTCGATGACCATCGCCACATCATCCGCGGCAACGTCCTGCAGCGCAGCGACGGCCTCGGTGGGCGCAGTCTCGATGGTTTCGACCGCAGGTGCCTCGGGCGCAGCGGCATCGGGGATCACCGCAACGTCTACACCGCGGTAACTTCGCTGACGGCGTCGTCCGCCGCAGCAAAGGTCGGCAGCATGGTAAAGGTCATAGCCATAACCAATACCAAAGCCAGAATTCTTCTGAGTTTTGTCATTGTGCTTACCTCCTGTGATAAAAAATCGAACGGATTCTCGCAGGTCGATAGGGTGCAAATTCCCTATATATACATTTCGATTATACCTATACGCAGAAAAAAATGCAATAACTTTTTTCGAATCCGCACGGGCGTTTTTCCTTTGCTGTTTCCCTATCCCACCTTCTCCCCTCCTATATAAATATTAGAGCGAACTTTTGCCGGAATTGCGCGCAAAATCAATTGACAAAGCAAATATACGGCAGTATAATGTGGTAAATTTTTGAAAGCAGGTGGTTTCATGGGCAAATTCACAGCATTTCTGAAAAAGAAGAACGTCGTCATTTCCGGTAAACGCTACGGGATCGACGCGCTCTCCGCTATGGCGCAGGGTCTGTTCTGCTCCCTGCTCATCGGAACGATCATCAAAACGCTCGGACAGCAGCTTGCGATCCCCTTCCTTGTTGACGTCGGACAGTACGCTTTCGAAATGTCCGGTCCGGCAATGGCGGTCGCCATCGGTCTCGCGCTGCAGGCGGAGGGTATGGTGCTCTTCTCCCTCGCGGCGGTCGGCTGGGCGGCAAATGCGGAAGGCGGCGCGGGCGGTCCGCTCGCGGTGCTCATCATCGCGATCCTCGCCGCGGAATGCGGAAAACTGGTCTCAAAAGAAACCAAGGTAGATATCCTCGTCACCCCCGCCGTCACGATCCTCGTCGGCGTATCGCTTGCCAAGCTGATCGCCCCCTTCATCGGCAGCGCGGCAAGTGCCTTCGGGCAGCTCATTATGATGGCGACGGATCTGCAGCCGTTCTGGATGGGCATTCTCGTCTCTGTGCTGGTCGGCATCGCGCTGACGCTTCCGATCTCGAGCGCCGCGATCTGCGCCGCGCTCTCCCTCACGGGTCTGGCAGGCGGTGCGGCTGTCGCAGGCTGCTGCGCGCAGATGGTCGGCTTCGCCGTGATGAGCTTCCGTGAGAACCGCTGGGGCGGTCTGATCTCGCAGGGCATCGGCACTTCGATGCTGCAGATGGGCAACATCGTGAAAAATCCGCGCATCTGGATCGCGCCGACGCTTGCCTCCGCGATCACGGGTCCGCTCGCGACCTGCGTGTTTGATTTCCGGATGAACGGCGCAGCCGTCTCCTCCGGCATGGGCACCTGCGGCTTCGTCGGTCAGATCGGCGTCTACACCGGCTGGCTCAGCGACATTGAAGCGGGCGTGAAAGCCTCCATTACCGCGATGGACTGGACCGCGATGCTTCTGATCTGCTTCATTCTCCCCGCTGTTCTCAGCACGGTTTTCTGCCTCATCGAAAGAAAGCTCGGCTGGATCAAAGAGGGCGACCTCAAGCTGTAAATTTCAATACAGAAAAACGGATGGACTTTTTTCTCCCTGCTGGTAAGACAGTAATATGAATTTTGATAGAACAGGCATGATTTCGGTCATGCCTGTTCTGCTTTTGCGAGAATATCCACGGGGATAAAGCCCACAAGATCATAGCAGATGTGAATTTTCTGCTTTCTCTTGCCGCTGGACTTGTCGGGCGCTTCTACATAGACTGCCTTGACAAGTTCGTGCAGCGCATAGGGCGTGAGTTCAGTCAGCTCACTGTTTCTCTTTACCCTCTGGATAAACTGTTCCAAATCTTCTGCCTTGCGTTCCTGTTCTTCAATTTCCTGCTGCAGACTGATGACTTCTTCTTTGAGTTTCTTCTGTTCTTCCGTGTAGTTTCGGTTCATCATGGCAAAGCGTTCATCATCGATCTTGCCCGATACATTGTCCTCATAGCTGCGGAGGAACAACCGATCAAGTTCTCCGATACGCTTCTCAGCCTGTGCCATTCGCTTCTTTGCTACCCGCAGCTTTTCCTCGCTCTGTAACCGGAGCTTCTGTTCCATCTCAGAACGGAAATAGGCTTCATAGCGGGTGACCACCGAGATCACTTCCTGTACGTGTTTCCAGACCTCGCGTTCAAGTACAACTTCACGGATATAGTGTCCGCTGCACTTGGCCTTGTTCACCCGATGGGTGGAGCAGATGAAGAAGTCCTGTCTCTTCTCAAAGTAGCTGGTAGTAGAGTAGTAGAGCTTCTGCTTGCAGTCGTCACAGAACACCACGCCGGAGAACATACTGCTCTTGCCCGTTGCCGTTCTGCGATGCCGCTGCTGTCGGATTTCCTGCACCTTATCAAATACTTCAAGAGAAATGATTGCCGGATGGGTGTTGTAGAAGACCTTGCGGTTCTCCACCGGTGTCTCACGCTGCTTCTTGTCCCAAATGGAGTTGGTGTAGGTTTTGAAATTGACCGTACACCCGGTGTACTCCATGTATTCGAGAATGTAAGCAACGGTACTTTCATGCCAGCGGTACTCGTTCTCCGGTGTCTGATGCGGTGTCTTTCTGCCCTCACGCTGTTTGTATGCGGTAGGGTTCAGTACCTTTTCCTTTTCAAGCAGTGCGGCGATCTGGCTTGGTCCTTTGCCCTCCATACAGAGGGAGAAGATTCTTTTGACTACGCCTGCCGCTTCTTCATCAATGATCCACTTGTTTTTATCATCGGGATCGCTTTTGTACCCATAGGGAACATTCACGGTCAGCCGTTCTCCACGTTCGCCCTTCGCCTTGTTGACCGCGCGGATTTTTCGGCTGGTATCCTTTGCAAAAAACTCATTGAACCAGTTGCGGATACCTGCCATATCGCTGTCAGTGCTGTTTGGGTTAATCGTGTCGAAGTGATCGTTGACGGCGATATACCGAACACCGTACTGCGGGAACGTGTAATTGATGTACAGTCCCGTGAGCGCTGAGTTACGACCAAGGCGGGACAGGTCTTTGGTAATAACCGTACTCACATTTCCTGCTTCAATCTCAGCCATCATTTTCTGAAAGCCGGGACGGTCATAGGTTACTCCGGAAAAGCCGTCATCGATGAAAACCGTGGGATTCGGGAAGCGATTGGATTTGGCATACTGCATTAACATGAGCTGTTGATGCTGAATGGAATCCGACGGATCTTCATTGCCTTTTTTCT
>JAFVWG010000231.1 GCA_017501805.1 Oscillospiraceae bacterium | reverse complement strand
ACATAGAACAGCTGGAAGGTGTGTGCCTTCTGCCACTCGAAGAAGGTGGAAACGGCAGCGCCGCCGGTGGTACGGGTCTGACGCAGGAATTTCTCGTTGCCGAGGTAGATGAGCGTCTGTCCGTCGGAGGGCTTTTCAACACTCTTGATTTCGTAAACGATGTCACCGGGACGCAGGTAGTCGCAGCGCAGGTCGAGAACACGCTTGCGGGAGTCCATCTCGTCGTGGAGAAGTCCGCCGTAGAGTTCGGGAACGATCATATTGCGCCAGTCCTTCTGCAGACCGGTCAGATCGTCGCGCAGAGAACGGAGCTGCTTGCCTTCAAAGGTGATCTCTTCGGTCAGATCGTCAACGATCTCCTTGGGGGTGGGCAGCGCAACGTTCAGCTTCAGAACCTTCTGCCAGATGAGCTCGGGGAGGAGGTTCTTGTCCATACCTCTGTAGAGGTCCTTATACTTGGCAGCTGCGACGTCCTTCAGCAGAGCTTCGTCCGCCTCGGTCAGATGCTTGCCGCCGATGGGGATGTTGATGGTGTTCGAGGGGATCTTGCCCACCCAACCGTCGGCGAAGGTGATGGTCTCACCGCGCTTGGCGGTAACGGTGACGTCGTAGCTGACGACCTTGGTCTCACCGGCGTTCAGCGTGACGTCCCAGCTGATATTGCTGCCGTCGACCTTCGCGCCGTCGGAGGCCTTCACAAAGGTCACGCCCTTTGCAGGTACGGTTTCCTTGACGGGGACGGTGTAGGCCTGCTTGGACTTGTTGATGAGTTCGACCTTCAGCGTCACGGTGCTGCCCTCTTCCACGTCCTTGAAGCGCATACCGGTCGCCGTGCGGTTGATGGTGAGGCGCGGGTACTTCACGCGATCCAACGCCGCCTCGGAAACGGGGTTCTCCTCGTCTTTGACGACGGCGAGCGGGCGAATGATGCTGAGGATCAGATCACGCTTGGGATCCTTGTACTTATTGATGATGTACTCTTCCACGGGGTCGATCGTGATGCCGCCGTAGCGCTTGTCGGTCATCAGGGGGTTGATCTGTCCGGGGATGGCCTTGAAATCGCCGGTGTGTCCTTCGGGACGGTCCTCGCCGGTCTGGATGTTGTACTTGTAGCCGGCGCAGTGGAGGATGTAATTCGTGCCGTCGCCGAGGCTGTCACCGACGTACATCATTGCGTGACCGCCGCCGTTGATCTTGTTCGTGCCGTTGATCATATCACCCGGCTGCAGCTTGGAGAGGAACTCCTTGAGCACCGCCATACGCTTTTCGGGAGACTTGTCCGTTTCCGCATGGCTGTCATAGCGCCATACGCAGATAGGATCCGTCTCGGGCGTCCACTTTGCGAGGTAGCCGGTGGTGGCGGTGACGGGGTTCTGCTTCAGCTTGTAGCCGAGAACGTTGTAGAAGACCAGAGAGCAGAAACCGGAGCAGACGGAGTAAATCGTCTCGTCCGGAGATGCATCTTCGGGAGAAACATAGTAGGTAGAACGAATGGGAGCCGCGATTCTCTTAACGACGCTGAGGTTGATCGAGTCGTACTGCACGGGAAGACCCTTATCGTAGTATGCCCATGTCGCAGCAACGATCGCGTCCTGCTTCTCTTTCAGCGTGAGCGCGGACGCGGGAGTACTCATCACGGGCAGAAGTCCCACAAAGAGAGCCAGCGTCAGCAGAAATGTGCCAATGCGGGTAGTCTTTTTCATGTTCATCATCCTTTTCTTGGTCTCGCGCCGGATTTTTTTCGGCACTGCGTGGGGAAAGCATAGTTCCTTGATGTTACTTTACTGTTTCACGAACTTTTTGTCAAGACTCCCGCGGCACACCGCACCTTTTTCCAATCGCTTCTTGCCTATTACTTAAAAAAGCGGACAGCCGGAAGGCTGTCCGCTCTGCTTTATGTGTTTTGCCGTATCAGTCGAATGCCGTGCTT
>JAFVWG010000230.1 GCA_017501805.1 Oscillospiraceae bacterium | reverse complement strand
TCCCTGTTCCCCGGGAAGGATCCGATGTCGCTGCAGATGCGTGTGTCGGCATTCCACGTTGTATTTAATGTGACGACGACGTGCTTACTGCTGCCGTTTGTGAAGCAGCTTGTTGCGTATTCCTGCAGGGTGATCCAAGACAAAAAAGAGGCGGGCGAAGCGCTTTCGCTCAGATTTGTCGACGAGCGACTTCTTACGACCCCGACGATCGCGCTTGGACAGGTCAAAAAAGAGATCGATCATATGATGTCGCTGGTGGAGGACAACATATGCCGCTCGTTTGTGGCGATGTATACCGGTTCTGCCGAACACAGTAAGGAGATCGCCGAAAACGAGGCGATGATCGATTTTATCAACAGTGAGCTTACAAAGTATCTCATCAAGCTTTCCGTCGGTGTGGAAGAACGGATCGAGACGGTGATCGGCGCATATTTCCACGTGCTGAACGACCTCGAACGCATCGGCGACCACGCGGAAAATTTCCACGAGATCGGTCTCGGAATGACCCATCGCGGCATTGCATTTTCCGAAGAAGCGAAAAACGAAATTATGGATATGTGCAACACGATGCTTGAAATGCTTGCGCTTGCAAAAGACGCCTTTACGAACCGCGACAGGAGCAATCTTGCAAAGCTCGCTGCATTGGAGGAACGGGTCGACGAAATGAAGAAAGAGCTTTTCGCGGGTCACTTTGCAAGACTTGCGGAAGGAAACTGCAGCGTGGAAGTCAGCCCCTACTATTCCTCTGTTGTGATCGGTCTGGAGCGTGTTTCGGACCACCTTGTGAACATCGGATTCAGCATCGTGAATCCCACGGGTTCTCAGACAGAAAGCAAATAAGAAAGACGGAAAACGGGAGAAGGAGGTGCGCGCGTGCCGGACAAATTCATTTTACATTCGGATTACAAGCCGACGGGCGATCAGCCCGAGGCGATCCGCAAGCTGGCGGACGGTCTGAAAAACGGGATCGGGGAGCAGGTGCTGCTGGGCGTGACAGGCTCCGGCAAGACCTTCACGATGGCAAACGTCATCGCGGAGCTCAACCGCCCCACGCTGGTGCTGGCGCACAACAAGACCCTTGCCGCGCAGCTTTGCAGCGAGTTCAAGGAGTTCTTCCCCGAAAACGCGGTGGAGTACTTCGTCTCCTACTACGACTACTATCAGCCCGAGGCGTATATCGCCCACACGGATACCTATATAGAAAAAGACTCCTCCATCAACGATGAGATCGAGCGCCTGCGTCACTCCGCGACCTCGTCGCTCTTCGAGCGGAGAGATGTCATCGTCGTTGCGTCGGTCAGCTGTATCTACGGTCTGGGCGACCCGATCGACTACAAGAGCATGGTCATCTCCCTGCGGCAGGGGCAGACGCGCGGCCGCGACGAGCTGCTGAGCGCGCTGACCTCCATCCGCTACGAGCGCAACGATGTGGACTTTTCCCGAAACACCTTCCGCGTCCGCGGAGACACGGTGGAGATCTATCCCGCCTACTGGGCGGGCAAGGCGCTGCGCGTGGAATTCTTCGGTGATGAGATCGACCGCATTTCGGAGATCAATGCCGTTACGGGAATGCCGACGCGCGTGCTCGACCACGCCGCGATCTATCCCGCGAGCCACTATGTTGCCTCCAAGGAGAAGATGGCGCGCGCCATCGGAGAGATCCGCCGCGAGATGGAGCAGCGTGTGGCGACCTTCCGCGAACACGACAAGCTGCTTGAGGCGCAGCGTATCGCCCAGCGCACGGAGTTTGATATGGAAATGATGCAGGAGCTGGGCTACTGCAGCGGGATCGAGAATTATTCCCGCGTGATCTCCGGGCGCGAGCCGGGCTCGCCGCCGATGACGCTGCTGGATTACTTCCCGGACGACTTCATCCTGTTCGTAGACGAGAGCCACGTCACGCTCCCGCAGGTGCGCGCGATGTACAACGGCGACCGCAGCCGCAAGGAGAGCCTGGTCGAATACGGCTTCCGCCTGCCCTCGGCGTTTGACAACCGCCCCCTGCGCTTTGAGGAGTTCTGCAAGCGCATCCGACAGACCGTCTACGTCTCCGCAACGCCTGCGGAATATGAGCTGAGCCGCGCCGGACAGGTCGCCGAGCAGCTCATCCGTCCGACAGGACTGCTGGACCCCGAGATCGAGATCAGCCCGATCGAGGGGCAGATCGACGATTTGATCGGACGCATCCGCGCGGGCATCGAAAAGGGAAGCCGCACGATGGTGACCACGCTGACGAAGAAAATGGCGGAGGATCTGACGGAGTATCTGCTCTCGAACGGTCTGCGCGTGCGCTATATGCACTCGGACATCGGCGCGATGGAGCGAATGGAGATCGTTCGCGACCTGCGCATGGGAAAATTCGACGTGCTCATCGGTATCAACCTGCTCCGCGAGGGTCTGGATATCCCGGAGGTCAGCCTCATCGCGATCCTGGACGCGGACAAGGAGGGATTCCTGCGGAGCGAGACGTCGCTGATCCAGACCATCGGACGTGCCGCGCGAAACGCCGAGGGCAAGGTCGTGCTCTATGCCGATTCGATCACACCCGCGATGCGCGCCGCGATCGACGAGACCGCGCGCCGCCGGGAGATCCAGAATGCATACAACGAAGCGCACGGCATTGTGCCGAAGACCATCGTCAAGCCCGTGCACGAACTGCTGGAGATCTCCCGCACAGCGGATGCGGAGGTCAAGAAGTCGGGTGTGAAGATGACGCGCCGCGAGCGCGAACAGGCGATCGCAAAGCTGGAAAAGCAGATGCGCGACGCCGCCCGCATGATGGAATTCGAATACGCCGCCGTTCTGCGCGACCGCATCATCGAGCTGCGCGGAGATGCGACCTGATGAAATGAACAGCAAAAGACAGCCGATCCCAAACGGGATCGGCTGTCTTTTTTTAAACGGATCGTTTTACTT
>JAFVWG010000030.1 GCA_017501805.1 Oscillospiraceae bacterium | reverse complement strand
GGTTCGATCATCTCCTGCCTGACCATGGCGCTCTTCACCGGTCTTTCCTACAAGCACATTATGTTCCCCCTGCTGATCAGCGGCGTCGGCATTCTGGCGTCCGTGATCTCGGTTATGATCGTTCGCGCCCGTAACTGGAAGGACCCGCACAAGGCGCTCAACATCTCCACCTACATCGCCACCGCGCTCGTTATCATCGCGGCGGTCGTGCTCGCGATCTTCTATCTGGGCGAGTACAAGTATATGTTCAGCGTCATCGTCGGTCTGGTTGCCGGTATCGCCGTCGGCTTCGTTGCGGAGCTGTACACCTCCGATGAGTACGCTTCCGTCAAGATGATCGCCGAGGAGTCCCAGACCGGACACGGCACCAACATCATCGCAGGTCTCGGCGTCGGTATGCGCTCGACCTGGCTGACCATCGCCTGCCTCGGCGCGGCGATCGCGCTGGCTTACTTCTTCGGCGGCGCTTACGGCATCGCCCTTGCGGCGGTCGGCATGCTCTGCACGGTCGGCATCACCGTTTCCGTCGACGGCTACGGCCCCATCTCCGACAACGCGGGCGGTATCGCCGAAATGGCGGGTATGCCCAAGGAAGTCCGCAGCATCACGGACAAGCTCGACGCTGTCGGCAACACGACTGCCGCGATCGGCAAGGGCTTCTGCATCGGCTCCGCGACACTGACCTCCCTTGCGTTTATCGTCTCCTTCATCGAGTCGGTCAAGGCGCACGTTCCCGATTTCAACATCTCTCTGAGCGATCCCTGCGTCCTCATCGGTCTGCTGATCGGCGCAATGCTGCCGTATCTGTTCAGCGCGATGACCATCGGTTCCGTCGGCAAGGCGGCCAACAAGATGGTCGAAGAGGTCCGTGCTCAGTTCGAGAAGGATCCCGAGATTCTGACCGGCAAGAGCGTTCCGAACTACAACCGCTGCATCGACATCTCCACGAAGGCTTCTCTTCACGAGATGATCGCTCCGGGTCTGCTTGCGATCCTCGCTCCCGCTGCCGTTGGCTTCGTGCTCGGCGCTGCCGGTCTGGGCGGTATGCTGCTCGGCGGTCTGGTCTCCGCGATCATGCTGGCTGTGTTTATGGCGAACGCGGGCGGCGCGTGGGACAACGCGAAGAAGTTCGTGGAAGCGGGCAACTTCGGCGGCAAGGGCAGCGAGACCCACAAGGCTTCCATCACCGGCGACACCGTCGGCGACCCGCTGAAGGATACCGCGGGCCCCGCGATGGACATTCTGATCAAGCTGATGTCCGTTATCGCGCTGATCCTTGTTCCCGTGCTGGTCAAGGTGACCCCTGTGTGGGATCTGCTCGTGACCTTCTTCGGAAACCTCTAAGCGTTAGCTTCAAAAGAATGAACGAAACCGCGGAGCAAACTGCTCCGCGGTTTTTTGCCGCCTTAGGCGGCAAAGCGAAGACTGAAGAGTTGCGGCATGCCGGAGGCGCGGATTGGATGCGCCTACGGCGGGCGGATGGGCAATGCCCATCCCTACGACGGTGGATCCGGATTGCTGCGGAGAAATTCTGTGGCTGCGCGGTCGTGTTCCTGTCCGAACAATTCATAACATTTCTGTAAGCAAGAAACCGCCGCACATTCGTGCGGCGGTTTTTAACGTTGTGTTATTCTTCGTTTTTTAAAAAAGCCGTAAGGATCTTTGCTCTGAGGGGAATGGAGTCTATCAGTATATATTCCTTGTTCGTGTGGCAAAATCCGCCGCAGCCGCCCATCCCGCAGATCGATATGATCCCGTTTCCCTGTGTGTAACAGGAATCGGAGCCGCCGCCGGATTCCACCGGCGTTAAACTGCCCAGACCGTAACGCTTACAGACAGATAAAAGCTGATCGAACAGATGCATTGTTTGTGGATTCTTTTCCATAGGCGGACGTTTGCCGATGAGCGTGACCGCGGTGGAAGTGCCCGCTATAAAGTTCGTTTCCGCAACTTGGCGCAGCGTGGCAGCCGCGGTTGTCATATCGGCGTTCCGGGGCACGCGGATATCCACCGTTACAGAGCAATTATCCGGGATGATATTTGATAAGATGCCGCCTTGGATGATATTACAGCTGTAGGTGATCCCGTCCGGGCGGCTTTTGTTTTCCAGAGCAACAATTTTGTGCGCCGCCTCCGCAACGGCGTTTTTGCATTCAAAGTAATGAATTCCGGAGTGCCCACCGATGCCGCTGATATCCAAACGATATTTCAGGATGCCTTTTCGGGAAACGACCACCTCGTCCTTTTCGGACGTTTCGCAGTTGATGGCACAGGGGAACCCTGCACAGTTGCGCGCAAAATAATCGAATTCTTCCTGTCCTCCCAAGGTGTTGGAAACTTCTTCGTCGGAAGTCAGTAAAAGGCGCAGATGCTTGGTATACCCGTGCTGCTGCAAGGTCTTCATTGTCAGCAAAGCAATGGCGATACCGCCTTTGCAGTCAATGGCGCCGGGGGCGATGATCCTGTCGCACAAACGCGTGACAGCTTGTGACCCAAAAGCACCCTTTTCGTGTACGGTGTCGGTGTGCGCCAGAAAAACACAGCCCTTTTCGGCGCCGGGATTCAAATCGATCGAGAGAAAGTCGCCGCAGTTCTTCATTGCCGTGCGATTTGTTTGAAACCCTTCCGCTTCGGCAAACTCCGCGATACAGCCGATCATCTCATCGATGGTCTGCTTGTCTTCGGCTTTTGCCTCAAATGCACAGATCCTGCAAAGAAAATTCAGATATAGCTCTGAATGTTCATCAATGAATCGAAATGTGTTTTCCATTTCCCTCACCTCGGGAAACATTATAAACGGAGGCAGCGGTCTTGTAAAAAATCAGTTCCGATGGTCTTGCTATAACTTTTAAGATGGTCTAATATATTATGGAGGTGATTTTTTTGGATATTCTGCAGCTGCGATATTTTTACGACAGCGCGAATTATTTGAGCATTTCCAAGACAGCGGAAAAATACGGCGTGCCGGCGACCTCTGTTTCGGCATCGATCCGCCGCCTGGAACAGGAGCTGGGGTGTAAGTTGTTTGACCGCACACCCAACCGCGTTTCGCTGAATGACCGGGGAATACTTATGCGTGATTCCCTGAAACGGATATTCAACGAGATGGACTCCATGCTTGAGGCTGTATCCGGTGCTGTCGATGACCCGAAGGAAATCAAAATTCTGGTCAAAGCGATCCGTGCAATGATCACAGAGCAGGTGATACAATACAAGAAAAAGTATGCGCATTCCCGTTTTAAACTTGTGGCGGATTTTGATGAAACAGCGATAGACGATTACGATATCATTATCGATACCAAAAGCGATTTCTATGCAGGGTATGATTCTCTGGAGCTTGTTGAACAGCAGATCTTCTGTTATGTGCCGGCCGACAGCGGACTGTGTACGCGCAGATTTTCCTTGAAAGAGCTGGCGGAGATGTCGTTTGTTTTGATGAGCCAACAGGGAAATTACGGAAAAGTCTTTATCGCCGCATGCAAAAATGCAGGCTTTTCGCCGAACATTGTTGCACAGGTAAACGACTCTGCCTGCTTCAAAAAAATCATCTCGTCGGGGATCGCCATAGGTGTAACAGGCCAATTTGCCGCAGATGTGAACGGAGCGCTGTCACTCGTTCCGTTGAAGATATCGGATTTCAAATACAGGCAAACCATCTGTTTGTACTACAAAAAGGACAATACCGGAAACGCAGCAAGATTTGTTTCGTTCCTTCGCGAAAATATAAAAAAATGAGCGTATGAATGCGAAAAGTCGGCGTGAGGAGAAATTCAAAAGCGCACTTCCGATTGGGTATAATCATGGCAATATTCCACATACTAACTCCACATCATTAAAATAGTGAAAAGGAGTTTTTATATATGAAAGCAACCGGAATCGTTCGCAGAATAGATGATCTCGGAAGAGTTGTCATTCCGAAGGAGATCCGCAGGACGCTTCGCATCCGCGAGGGTGACCCGCTGGAGATCTACACGGAGAAGGACGGCGAGGTCATTTTCAAGAAGTATTCCCCGATGGGCGAGCTGCAGGATTTTGCGGGGCAGATCTGCGAGTCCATCGGGCGCAACACGGGACACATCGCCGCGATCGCGGACCGGGACGGCGTGATCGCCGTGGCGGGCGCACCGAAGCGTGAGCTGCTGGAGCGCCGCAATTCCGCCGCGCTGGAACAGCTGATGGAACAGCGCAAGCATTACCGCTACGAGGAGGGAGCGCCGCGGATGAGCGTGTCGGACTCCGTGGACCGCTACCACGTGGGCGTTGCCGCGCCGATCCTCGCAGAGGGGGATCTGATGGGCAGCGTGATGCTCCTGCTCGAGGAAAACGACGCGCCGCTCGGCGAAGCCGAGCAGAAGCTTGTGCAGACCGTGGCGGGCTTCCTCGGACGGCAGATGGAGTCGTGACGGCACGGCTTTGGGAATGTGAAATATGCCCCCCCAGCTCCCCTTTCAGGGGAGCTTTTTTGTTGCCGCGTGGCGGCACGATGAAAATGC
>JAFVWG010000229.1 GCA_017501805.1 Oscillospiraceae bacterium | reverse complement strand
GAGCAATGCTCGTCCCTACGACACCGCCGCAGAATTTCTCCGCAGCAATTCGTGGGGGCTATCGTAGGGGAGGGTCTCTGCGCCCTCCCGCAACCGACAGTCAAACAATTCGGGAGGGCGTGGAAGCCCTCCCCTACAATAATTTCCCCGTATCAGTAGAAGACGCAACGCGGGCGATTTTACAATCGCCCCTACGGATGCGAAGCAGCCCAACGGCTCCTTTGCACAAAAAACGAGCGCGCCGCAAGCGGCGCGCTCATACCTATTATAATATCAGTTCTGCTTGGGATCTGCCATCAGTTCCAGCAGACCGTCGCGTTTGCTGTCGAGGAATTTCTGCCAATAGCCCGGCTCAATGAACGGATTCGGACCGTCGGGATTTTCGAGCTGCTGCTTTCTGCGTCCGAGGGTGTCGTTGTTGCCCGCGTGGTTGCCGAGCATAATGTCCACCTGCTCGTCGCGCACCTTCGCCAGAGACTCCAGATAGATATCGCGCATTTTGTAGCTCGTGTCGCCCATCTCAACGAGGAAATCCTTCTGCAGGGTGTTGAAGCCAAAGCCGCCGTAGTAGCCGATGTGCTTGACGCCGTCGCTGCCATCCACATCAAAGAACAGGCTGGTCACGCCGTCGGTGTGTCCCGGGCAGTTCACGCATTTGAATGTGATGTTGCCAAACTTCAGCACGTCGCCGTCGTTGATCTCCACATCGGGAACGAAGAGCTCGTCACAGGCATTGAGAGAGTGCTGGATGTGCGCCAGCCACGGACGCTCGCGGAACATCTTCGCGTCCTCCGCGCCGAGGTAGATCTTCGTGCCGAACATACGGCGGAAGAACGACACCGCGCCGAAGTGATCGTAGTGTCCGTGCGAGACGATGATCCACTTGACGTCGGAGGGCTTGAAGCCCGCTTCCCAGATCGCATTGACCAGCATACCGGTCGTGCCGCAGTTGCCCGCGTCGATCAGCAGCAGTCCGTCACCCGTGTCGATCAGATGGACGCAGACCCAGCTGTCACCCACGTACCAGATCGGTCCGTAGATGTTGAACGGATGCACATAGTTCTTTTCCTGTTCGAACTGGTGTCCGCCCGCAACCTTCGCGTGCTGCACCAGATATTCTTCGTATGCCTGCTTCATCGTCATATAAAAAGCCGCCTTTCCGTTTCGATTTCGTTTTTCATTATAACACCTTTTCGGCAAAATGCAAATATACAAAGAGCTGACCGATCTTCCGATCGGTCAGCTCGTGTATGCTTTGGTGTGCCTTACTTCTCGTTCTTGTAGATTTCCTTGAAGTACTTGTAGGTGTCGACCTTCAGCTCGCCGCAGGCGGCCTCGTCGCAGGCGATGATGGCGTCCGGATGCATCTGCAGAGCGCTGATGGTCCACGCGTGGTCAACGCCGCCCTCAACACAGTGGCGGAGCGCTCTCGCCTTGGCGTGACCGTTGATGACCAGCAGGACCTGCTTGGAGTCGCAGACCGTGCCGACGCCGACGGACAGAGCCGTTTTGGGCACCTTGGTGGGATCGTTGCCGAAGAAGCGGGAGTTGACGATCAGCGTGTCCTCCGTCAGGGCGCGGACGCCGGTGCGGGAGGTCAGGGACGTGAACGGCTCGTTGAAGGCGATGTGTCCGTCAACACCGCTGCCGCCCAGGAACAGATCGATGCCGCCGTAGGACGCGATCTTGTCCTCATAGCGCTTGCATTCCGCTTCCAGATCCTCCGCCATACCGTTGAGGATGTTGACATTCTCGGCGGGGATGTCGATGTGGTCGAAGAAATTGTCGTGCATAAAGTACCAGTAGCTCTGGTCGTGCTCTCTGGGAAGACCAACGTACTCGTCCATATTAAAGGTGACGACGTTCTTGAACGTGACCTCGCCGGCCTGATTCATGGCGATCAGTCTTTTGTAGACGCCCAGAGGCGAAGAGCCGGTCGGCAGTCCCAGTACGAAGGGACGGTCTTCCTTGTGGTTGTTGATGGCGTCGGCGATATGCTGAGCCGCCCACGCGCACATCTGATCGTAATCGTTTTTAATAATGAGTTTCATGCTGTTCACCTTCCATAGATAGTTTTCGCCGTTTTGGGGCGAATTTCTGTGAGTTTTTCCTCCAAATCTCGCATTTCCCTTTGTATCTCCGGCTTTGACGGTTCGATACAAAAGGAGGGTCGGAAAGGTCAAGCTCCTCGGAAACAGCGTAATTATAGCAGAAAAGTGTGCAAAATTCAAGTTTACATTGTCATTTATGAATCTATTCAGACGCGGCGCGCTTTCCGCAAATTCACTATTTACTTTATCGAAAAATGAATTATAATGTAAAGGATTGTGGTTACTTTTGACCGTTCGCACCGCAACTGCAAAACAATTCGCCAGAAGGAGTTTTTTACGATGAAACTTTCCCCTCTCCAGATCGCAAGATACCAGTACGCCCCCAAGCTGCCCGGCATTCTCAGAAACAGCGTTTCCGAGATCTGCGTGAAGGACGGCGCCCCCACCGCCAGCGTTGCGGACCAGGAGAAGATCCGTGCCCTGTTCCCCAACACCTACGGCAAGAACGAGATCACCTTCCAGAAGGGCAAGAACGCCTCCGTTGACAAAAAGACGGTCGTCGGCGTGATTCTCTCCGGCGGTCAGGCTCCCGGCGGACACAATGTTATCTGCGGTCTGTACGACGCGCTGAAGGCCACCAACCCCGAAAACGTCCTGATCGGTTTCAAGGGCGGTCCCAGCGGTCTGCTGGACAACGATTTCATCGTCTTCGATGACGAATATATCAATCAGTATCGCAACACCGGCGGTTTTGACATCATCGGTTCCGGCCGCACCAAGCTGGAGACGCAGGAGCAGTTCGCCGTTGTCGCCGAAAACTGCAAGAAGCACGGCGTCAACGCGCTGGTCATCATCGGCGGTGACGATTCCAACACCAACGCCGCCGTTCTGGCAGAGTACTGCGCCGCCAACAACACCGGCATTCAGGTCATCGGCTGCCCCAAGACCATCGACGGCGACCTGAAGAACGACGACATCGAGTGCTCCTTCGGCTTTGACACCGCCACCAAGACCTACAGCGAGATCATCGGCAACATCTGCCGCGATGCCAACTCCGCCAAGAAGTACTGGCACTTCGTCAAGGTCATGGGTCGTTCCGCTTCCCATGTGGCTCTGGAGTGCGCGCTGCAGACGCAGCCCAACATCTGCCTGATCGGCGAAGAAGTTGCTGCCAAGAAGATGTCTCTGGCGCAGATCACCGATTACATCGCCGACTCCGTCGCAAACCGTGCTGCCACCGCCGGCAACTTCGGCGTTGCCATTATCCCCGAGGGCATCGTGGAGTTCGTTCCCGAATTCTCCATGCTGATCGCCGAGATCAACGAGCTGCTGGCAGGCGCAAAGGCCGACGCCTTCAACGCCCTGCCCACCTGGGCTGAGAAGTACGCCTTCATCGAAGCCGGTCTGACCAAAGAGGCGATGGCTGTCTTCGCCATTCTGCCCCGAACCATTCAGCAGCAGCTGTTCCTCGAGCGCGACCCGCACGGCAATGTTCAGGTTTCTTTGATCGAGTCCGAGAAGCTCTTCTCCGAGATGGTCAAGGACAATCTGGCTGCCCGCAAGGCCGCCGGCACCTACAACGGCAAGTTCGCTCCCATCCATCACTTCCTCGGCTACGAAGGCCGCTGCGCTTTCCCGTCCAACTTTGACGCCGACTACTGCTATGCTCTGGGCTACAACGCCTTTATGCTGATCCGCTACGGCTACACCGGCTATCTGTCCAAGGTTTCCAACCTCTCCAAGCCCGCCGAGGAGTGGGTCGCCGGCGGTATGCCCATCACCAAGATGATGAACATCGAGCGCCGCCACGGCGCCGACAAGCCCGTTATCCGCAAGGCTCTGGTCGAGCTGGACGGAAAGCCCTTCCGCTACTTCGAAGAGCATCGCGCCGAGTGGGCAGTCGAGACTGCCTACGTCTACCCCGGCGCCATCCAGTATTACGGTCCTTCCGAGGTCTGCGATCAGACCACCAAGACCCTTGCTCTTGAAAAGGGCTGATAAGCATTCAAAACCCCCCGGGATTCTTTCCGAATCCCGGGGGGTTTGTTTTTCATCGTCGCTTTATCCCTTGCAACAAACCACACCGCCGACACAAACCAAGCGGGGTGAAATCATACGCTTTCCCCCCGCTTGGAATCAATATTCAATCATTCCCACTCTTAAACCTCACCTTTGGCTGCCACGATTTTGGCTCTTTCCAGAGGGTTCTGGCGATACTCAAACAGTCTCTTTCCGCCCATTCCGCCCATTCTACTAAAAAATGTGCGTCAAATGTGCGTCAAAAACTTTTTTTGATGGTGTGGAATTACACTCTTGGGAATTATGGGTTTTTACGTTTGCCCGAAGTGCTTTTATCAAGTGTAGGCATAGGATTGAACTGAGTAGTTTCCCGAGCATCGTTACGGTCATCTTCCAGTTCTTTGTTTCTCTTTTTGAGAAGTTCGTTCGTCAATTTGCGACTGAACCCAAGCCTAAATGCTTGCTTACATATATCGTCAAACTCTCGTCCAACACTATCCCATGTGTATCCGTTATACGCCAACAATTTTACCATTGATTCGTATGGTAGTGCAAGAGCAAACCCTAAATTGATAAAGAACTTTTTATCAAAATCCTTATGCGAGGTTCGTCTTACTCGAAAATCGTGGTATGTGCTTGATGTAG
>JAFVWG010000228.1 GCA_017501805.1 Oscillospiraceae bacterium | reverse complement strand
TCTATATCCGGCGTGCGAAACTTGCATTGTCTCAGCCCCAAGCGCCGCTGCCGCTGATGCGATCCACACCGAACTGCACAGCAGCCACATACTCGCCTGCTGCAGCTGAAGATCGGAAAACCGGCGGCGCCGTCGGCAAACCGAACACGCTTCCGCAAGGTCTGCAGAAGCGGCAGCGAAGCATAACGCACAGTCGATTCGATCTTTGCGCGCCGCAAAGCTTTTTTCGCACGCACGGTGATCCTCCAAAGCGCCTTTTCTTTTGGAGTACAAGAACCGTTTTCTTTTGGCGCCGACAAAAGAAAACGGTTCTTGATTGTCTTTCGTAATTTCAGAAACAAAAAACGCGCCGCTGTCCTTGAGACAGCGGCGCGGTCTTCTTATTTGTTATTTCGCTTTGGGGTCGTAGTTCTCACCGAACTGCAGGTTGTCAAACTTGATGGTGGGACGCTCGTCCTCCGACTGCTTGGGAGCGATCTCCGGGTCAGGGGCTTCCGCCCGCTCCCGAACGCCCTGTCGGGTCAGATTCGCATCGATCTCGCTGGCGATCTCACGCTCGCGCTTCCGATCCGCCTCGCGCTCGTAGTCGTAGGGAGCGGCAGCGGGCTTCTTCTCCGCGATCAGATCGCGGCTCTTGAGCGATTCCAGCAGATCCAGATGACCGCGGATGTCGTGCTCGATGACGTCGATGAAGTTGAGCGCGGCCTTTTTGGCACATTCCAGACGCTCTGCCTCCTCCGCGAGCTGCTCCTCGCAGCTGCGGCGCTTTGCATCCTGCAGCATTGCCTCGCACTTCGCCTTCGTCTCGCGCAGCATCGCCTCGCAGGTTTCCTTGGTCTCGCGCTCGGTCTTTTCCGTGCCGAGACCCTGATCGCGGATCTCTTCGAGGCGGCGCACCAGCACCTTGAGCTTGTCCTTGAGAACGGCGTTTTCTTTATAAAGCGTCGTATAGTCGCGGATCATCGGCTCGACCAACTGATCCACCTGCTGCATATCGTAGCCGCCGAACACGGCCTTTTGGAACGTAGTTTCCTGAATTTCCTGCGGTGTCAGCATCCGAAACGCCCCCTTTTCTTTTTACAGATAAACGCCGTTGTTCTCCAGCTCCTCGACCAGGTCGCCCACGATGTCCACATTGTAGGGCGTGACGAGATAGGTGGAAACCGCGATTTTCTTCATCTTTCCGTCCAGCGCGTAAGCGCAGCCGGAGAGGAAGTCCACCAGTCTGCGGGCGACGTCCTTGTTGGTCGCCTCAAGATTCAGCACGACGGCGTGCTTGTTGCGGAGCTGGTCTGCGATCTCCGAGACCATATCGAAGCGGTCGGGCTTTGCAAGCACGACCTGCATCTGCGTCGTCGCGGCGATGTTGACCACCTTGCTGCGGCTCTCGCTGCGGCGGATGAGCGGTCTGACAGGCTGCTCCTCTTCAAAATCCGACGCGCGGCTCGCCTGCGCCTTCGGCGCTTCGTCAAAATCGTCAAACGCTTCCTCGTCCTCCGCATAGGGACGCGTCAGTTTTTTCAGTTCATCCATAAATCCCATGGCCGTTCCTCCAAGCATTTTTATTTGGGTCGGGCATAGCTTCGTTCCCCAAAAATCGCCGTTCCGACACGGATCATCGTGCTGCCTTCGGCGATCGCTTCGGGATAATCGTCGCTCATTCCCATAGAGAGTATATCTATACACCCATTATCTATCGTTTTGGAGCGGATGTCAACAAAAAGTCGACGCATTTCGACAAAAAACGCACGGCGCTCTTCCGCGGTCTCCGCACGGGGCGGGATCGTCATCAGTCCGCGGAGCCGAAGAGAGGGAAACATTCCCATTGCCTGCGCAGCTTCGGCGACCTCCGCCGGGGAAAAACCGCCCTTGCTCTCCTCTCCGCCGATGTTCACCTCCAGCAGGATGTCCTGCCGCAGCGCCTTCCGCTCTGCCGCGCGCGCGATGCACTCGAGCAGCGCCGGACGGTCGACGGACTGGATCACATCCACGTTCCCTACGAGCTTTGCCGCCTTGTTGGTCTGCAGGCGTCCGATAAAATGCACGGGCTTTCCCGCATAGGCGTTCGCTTCCCGTTTTTCCCAGAATTCCTGCGCGCGATTTTCGCCGCAGCAGTCCACGCCCGCGGCGATCGCCGCACGGACGGCTTCCGCGCCGTTCATCTTCGTTGCGGCGCACAGGGCGATCTCCTCCGGTCTGCGTCCCGCGGCTTCGGCGGCGCGCGCCATTCCGAGACGGATGGCGGCAATGTTCTCGGCAATGCCCATCTTACACCACGACCTTTCCGTCATAGGCGTCCTTGTCGTCCACGATGATGTCGTCGCCGGG
>JAFVWG010000029.1 GCA_017501805.1 Oscillospiraceae bacterium | reverse complement strand
CATTTTTTGCGAATTGGGCAAGCTAGCGCAAAGGAGTGGTTCGGATGCAAAAAATGACCAATGAAGAATACAACCAATATGTTGCGCGGATTTCACCGAAGTCGCCGATGGGAAAGAACTGTCTGCTCGCCTTTGCGGTCGGCGGAATGATTTGTGTGTTTGGGCAGCTTGTGATGAACTTCTACGGAAAGATGCTTATGCTCGACGAGACATCGGCAAGCACAGCGACCTCTGTGACGCTGATCTTTCTGAGCGCGTTGTTCACGGGGCTTGGACTCTACGGAAAACTTGCCAAGTATGCCGGTGCGGGAACGCTTGTGCCCATCACGGGCTTTGCAAATGCCGTTGCTTCACCCGCGATCGAATTCCGTTCCGAGAATTTCATCAACGGTGTTGGTTCCAAAATGTTCATCATTGCGGGACCGGTGATCGTCTACGGCGTGGTGGCGAGCGTTGTATATGGTTTCGGTTATTGGATTCTGCAGATGATTTGGTAGGATGATAACAGCGGCAGAGAGTTTAAGTCTCTCTGCCGCTGTGCTGTTATTCTGCTGATTGACGGCGCTTCATTTTCTGCCAGCTGATGCAGCCGTAGAGATCGTTCACAAGGAAGGCGGCAAAGCAAACGGCCACCGAAAAAATGAGCATCCGCCGGCACATCTTCAAAGACCTAACGATGTGCGAACGAATGCAGAAGCAATTCACTACCCGGTGGCAGTCATATTCTTTTTTCACAGGATAGCACAAATTGATAAAAAATCCAATCCGTATGTATACGCAGGCTTGACCGACCGGCCAGGCTTTTGTTTTTTGTTGTTGAAATTTCAACAAAATCGTGTTACAATGAACTTGTTGAAAAATCAACAGGTTTGTGAGGTGAGACGATGCAGGAGAGATTTGAGACCTTTACGGTCCTGATCAACAGGATCAGCCGCAATATCCGAAAAATCAAGAACCGGGAGATGGCGGAATACAACCTGAAAAGCGCGCACGTTTCCTGTCTGTATTATCTGTACTCGGGCAGGGGGATCACGGCAACGGAGCTTTGTGAGCGCTGCGAGGAAGACAAGGCAACGATCTCCCGCGCATTGGAGTACCTTGCGGATCGTGGATTCGTGAAACGTGAGAAGGAAAGTGCCAGACGCTACAAAAGCCCGGTGCTCCTGACCGAAAAGGGCCTTGAAGTGGGCAGGAAGATCGCGAATAAGATCGCGGCTGTTCTCGATGCGGTCAGCGGTGGGCTGACAGAAGAGGAAAGAAGTGCTTTTTATCGCAGTCTGGCTGTCATCAGCGGAAGTCTGGAGACCGTATTAAAGAAGCGTGAGAAAGAGGAAGAAACCAACGAAGCAGCTGCGGTGGCTGCGTTTGGATAATGCCGCGGTCGGTCCGTATCCTCTGTGTGTGCTGCTGTTCGGCGGGCTGTGCATTTACCTTGCGATCCATCACGTTGCGCGGGGAACGATGGAACGGAAGAGCTTCTTCTGATGCGCCGCGAACGCCTTGTATACGACAAATGATCGAAGTATAATTTTTACGACACGGACAAGAGAAGGGGGAGACGCCCGATGGATGAAAAGCGCAGGATATGCCTGCTGAATGATTCTTTTCCGCCGGTGATCGACGGTGTGGCAAACGCGGTCGTCAACTATGCGCAGAACATTGAAAAGAATTATGGGAAAGCCGTCGTTGTGACGCCGAAGTATCCCGAGGCAGACGATGCTGCCTTCGATTTTCCGATCGTGCGCTATCCCAGCATCGACCTGACCAAACAGACGGGATACCGGGCAGGTATGCCCTTTTCGCCGCAGCTGATG
>JAFVWG010000227.1 GCA_017501805.1 Oscillospiraceae bacterium | reverse complement strand
ATCACATCACGACCTTCTGCGCGCCTCCGACGATGCTGCGTATGATGATCCGTCAGGATATTTCTCAGTACGATCTTTCCTCCATCCGGCATATGACCACCGCGGGAGAGGCGCTCAACCCCGAGGTCTACAGACTGTTCGAGAAAGCGACCGGTCTGCAGATCATGGAGGGCTTCGGACAGACCGAAACGACGCTTTCCATCGCCAACTTCCTGGGCGGAGCGCACAAGCTCGGCTCCATGGGCAAGCCCTCGCCGCTGTTCGATGTGGATATCGTCGATCCGGACGGCAGAAGCCTTCCCGACGGCGAGGTCGGCGAGATCGTTATCAGAACCTCCGACCGTGTTCCCTGCGGTCTCTTCAAGGGCTACTACGGCGATCCGGAGAGCACGAAGCGCGCGTGGCACGACGGCTTCTATCACACGGGCGACACCGCGTGGCGCGATGAGGACGGCTTCTTCTGGTACGTGGGTCGTGTGGACGACGTCATCAAGTCCTCCGGCTACCGCATCGGGCCGTTCGAGATCGAGAGCGTGATCATGGAGCTTCCGTACGTTCTGGAATGCGGCGTATCCGCCGCGCAGGACGAGGTGCGCGGACAGGTGGTCAAAGCGTCGATCGTGCTGGTGGCCGGCACGGAGGGAACGGAAGAGCTCAAGAAAGAAATTCAGAACTACGTCAAGACGCATACCGCGCCGTATAAATACCCGCGCATCGTGGTCTTCCGCGACAGCCTGCCCAAGACGATCAGCGGAAAGATTCAGCGCAACCTCCTCTAAAAACTTTTGCAAAACTGAGAAAAGAAACACTTGACAAATCCATATTTCACGGTTAAAATCAAAGCAATTTTATAGGAAAGGCTTTGACGAAGAGTTTGTCGGACCGGAAGGTGCGCAGAGAGCCGGCGTTTGGTGCAAGACCGGAGACGTTCCCCCGACGATGTCACTTCTGAGCCGGAAAGAAGAACGGATCCTGCGGGATCTCAGTAGATCTTTCCCGTGCGGCTGCGTAAAGGCATAGGGATTGTCAGATCCTGAAGGGACAGCGGGTGACCGTTGTAATTTGAGTGGTACCGCGGGTGTATTGTTTCACACTCGTCTCAAGGAATTGCTTTGAGACGAGTGTGTTTTTTTCAGTGTGAGAGGGTGTGCGACGATGGAACAGATTTCGGGACTGGACTTCAAGATCAAAGAGATGGCGCTGCGTATCCGTGAGCTGCGTGAGATCACGCGCTACACGGCACAGGAGATGGCGGAGAAAACCGGCGTATCGGTAGAGGAATACCTCAGCTGTGAAAACGGCGAGCGCGATCTGAACTTTGCCTTTATCTACCGCTGCGCGCTTGCGTTCGGCGTAGACGTTACCGATATCATCGAGGGCGTCAGCCCGACTCTGAGCTCCTACACGCTCACCCGGGCAGGAAAGGGGCAGCGGATCGATCAGGCGCACGGGATGGAGTATTACAACCTCGCGCCGTCCTTCCTCAACCGCATCGCCGAGCCGCTGTATGTGCACAGCAGCTACTCCGAAGAGGCGCAGCACAAGGACATCCAGCTGACCACGCACGCCGGACAGGAATGCGACATCGTGATCTCCGGACATCTGATGGTGCAGGTCGGACATCACAAGGAAGTCCTCGGACCCGGCGACAGCATCTACTACGACAGCTCCACGCCGCACGGCATGATCGCCGTGCAGAATGAGGACTGCTACTTCTACGCAATCGTGCTCAACCCGACCGGTGAGCCGATCCCCGAGCTGACCCCGGCGAAGCTCGTTCCCAACGCGGACCGCAGAGTCCGCCGCGACGACGGCGAACGCGTCTGGAAGCAGTTTGTCGATGTGGAGGAGGACGAGAACGGCACGCCGACCTCGATCACCTTCAAAAATGAGGAAAACTTCAACTTTGCCTTTGATCTTGTGGATGCGCTGGCAAAGCGCGAGCCGGACAAGCTCGCGATGCTCCACATCTCTGCGGACAAGACCGAGCGCCGCTTTACCTTCAACGACATGAAGCGTGCCTCGAGCCAGTGCGCCAACTATTTCAAGAGCCTCGGCATCAAAAAAGGCGACCGCGTGATGCTTGCGCTCCGCAGACATTACCAGTTCTGGTTTGCGATGCTGGGACTTAACAAGCTCGGCGCCGTCGCGATCCCCGCGGTGAGCCAGCTGCAGGCGCACGATCTGGAATACCGCTTCCGTGCCGCGGGCGTGACCGCCATCGTTTGCACGGACTGCGACGACACCGCCAATCAGGTGGACATTGCCTGCCAAAGCTATGACGGGCTGCGCCATAAAATGATCGTCAACGCCGACCGCGAGGGCTGGCGGAGCTTCGACGAGGAGTACAAGCTCTTCAGTTCGCACTTCGAGCGGACGGAGGACGCGCCCTGCGGCAGCGATCTGATGCTGATGTACTTCACCTCCGGCACTTCGGGATATCCGAAGATCGCGGCGCACGATTGCCGTTATCCGCTCGGACATTTCCACACGGCGAAATACTGGCACGCTGTGGATCGGGAGGGACTGCATTTCACGATCTCCGACACCGGCTGGGCCAAGGCGATGTGGGGAAAGCTCTACGGACAGTGGCTTTGCGAAGCGGCGACCTTCGTCTACGATTTCGACCGCTTTACCGCATCGGATATCCTGCCGATGTTCGCAAAGTATCATATCACGACCTTCTGCGCGCCTCCGACGATGCTGCGTATGATGGTCAAGCAGGACATTTCCAAATACGACCTCTCCTCCGTGCAGCATATGACCACTGCGGGAGAGGCGCTCAACCCCGAGGTCTACCGCCAGTTTGAGAAGGCGACGGGGCTGCATATCATGGAGGGCTTCGGACAGTCCGAGAGCACGATGATCATCGGCAATCTCATCGGAGCGCCTCACAAGATCGGCTCGATGGGAAGACCCACGCCGATCTATGACGTCGACATTGTCGATATGGAAGGCAAGCCCGTTGGCGTCGGCGAGGTCGGCGAGATCGTTGTCCGTCTGGACAAGGGCTCGCCCTGCGGTCTGGCGCTGTGCTACTACGGCGATGAAGAGAAAACAAAAGAGTCCTGGAACGGCGGTTTCTATCACACGGGCGACACCGCGTGGCGCGATGAGGACGGCTTCTTCTGGTACGTGGGCCGTGTGGACGACGTCATCAAGTCCTCCGGCTACCGCATCGGACCGTTCGAGATCGAGAGCGTGATCATGGAGCTTCCGTACGTTCTGGAATGCGGCGTATCCGCCGCGCAGGACGAGGTGCGCGGACAGGTGGTCAAGGCGTCGATCGTTCTCGTACCCGGCACGGAGGGGACGGAAGAACTCAAAAAAGAGATTCAGAACTACGTTAAGACGCATACCGCGCCGTATAAATACCCGCGCATCGTGGTCTTCCGCGACAGCCTGCCCAAGACGGTCAGCGGCAAGATCCAGCGCAACAAGCTATGAGGTGAGAGATGTGAAGATATCCTGCATTCAGATGGATATGCGCTTTTCCGCGCCGGAGGAAAACTTTGCGAAGGCGGAACGGCTGATCGCCGGAGCCGCGGCAGACGGCTGCGATGTGATCGTCCTGCCGGAGACCTGGAACACAGGCTTCTTCCCGAAGGAAGACCTCGCCGCCCTCGCGGACAACGACGGGGAGCAGGTCCGTGCACGCATCGGTGCGCTGGCGAAGAAGCTGCACGTGAATATCGTTGCGGGAAGCGTTGCCAACAAAAAGGAAGACGGCGTGTACAACACCGCCTATGTCTTTGACAGGGAGGGAAAGGTCGCCGCATCCTACGATAAGACGCATCTGTTCACGCCGATGGGAGAGCACGACTATTTCCGCAAGGGAGATCACCTTGCCGCCTTCACACTCGACGGTGTGCGCTGCGGGATCATCATCTGCTACGATGTGCGTTTCCCGGAGCTGACGCGCACCTATGCGGTCGACGGAATGGACGTTTTGTTCGTTGTGTCCCAGTGGCCGAGCGTTCGTATTCCGCATCTGCTTGCGCTGACGAAGGCGCGCGCGATCGAGAATCAGGCGTTCGTCGTCTGCTGCAACTCCTGCGGACAGGCAGGGGAAACGGTCTACGGCGGAAATTCTTCGATCCACGATCCGTGGGGCGAGACCCTCACCCTTGCGGGCGCGAAGGAAGAGACGATCACCGCGGACTGCGATCTTTCCGTGCTCAAGAACATCCGCGAGACCATAAACGTTTTCCGGGACAGAAGACCGGAGCTTTACAATGTGAACAAATAAAATTATTATATATGTGTAAGGAGTAGATGAAAATGAGTTACAATTTTCCGGTGACCAGAACGCAGAACCCGAAGCCGAGACCTCAGGACGAGAACAACCTCGGTTTCTGCAACTACTTTACCGACCATATGTTCATTATGGACTACGATGAGGGTCAGGGCTGGCACGACGGCCGCGTCGTCCCCAATGAGCCGATCCCCATCGATCCCGCGTCCTGCGTGCTGCACTACGCGCAGATGATGTTTGAGGGTATGAAGGCCTACCTGCGTCCCGACGGACAGCTGCAGATCTTCCGTCCGGATATGAATGCCAAGCGTATGGCGCGCACCGCCGAGCGTATGGTCATTCCCGAACTTCCCGAAGAGATCCTGATCGAGGGCATCCGAGCCGTCCTCAAGGAGGATGCGGACTGGATGCCGAAGGCCGAGGGCACGTCGATGTACATCCGTCCCTTCATTTTTGGCAACGAGATCTCCTTCTCTGCGCTGCCCGCGAAGCACTATACGTTCATCATCCTGCTTGCTCCCTGCGGCGCTTACTACGCCTCGAACGCGGGCAAGCTCGGCACCTCCCGCATCTATGTGCAGGACACCTACATCCGCGCGGCGAAGGGCGGAACGGGCTACGCCAAGGTCGGCGGCAACTCCGGCGGTGCGATGCGCGCAAGCCAGGAAGCCAAGAAGTACAACTGCAAGGACGTCCTGTGGCTGGACGCCGCGGAGCACAAGTACGTGGAAGAGATCGGCACATCGAACGCCTTCTTCCGCATCGGTGACGAGGTCATCACCGCGCCGCTGGACTCCGGCACGATCCTGCCCGGCATCACGAGAAATTCCGTCATTCAGCTGCTCACGAAGTGGGGCATCAAGGTCGTGGAGCGCAAGCTCTCCATTGATGAGCTCGTCGCCGCCGCGAAGGACGGCTCGCTCAAGGAGATCTTCGCCAGCGGCACGGCGGCGGTCATTTCGCCCATCGGCTGCCTGAACGTGCTCGGCACGGACTACCCGGTTGCCGACGGCGAGGCGGGTGAGGTCGCCACGCGTCTGTACAACGATCTGTACGGCATCCAGACCGGTAAGGTCGAGGACTATATGGGCTGGACCTATCCCATGGGCATCTACGTGAACAAATGAAGCGTGTAACGCTGTTTTGCGGACACTACGGAAGCGGCAAGACCAATGTCGCGGTGAACTACGCCGTCTCGCTGAAGGCGCAGGGAAAAGCTGTGGCGCTGGCGGACATTGACATCGTCAATCCCTATTTTCGCTCCGCCGACTCCCGCAGGGAGCTGGAAGAGCGGGGGATCGAGGTCATTGCACTGCCTTTCGCGGGCACGAACGTTGATCTGCCCGCACTGCCGCAGGAGGTCTACGGACTGGTGCAGCGTCGGGATATCCACGCTGTGCTGGACATCGGCGGAGATGACCGCGGCGCGTATGCGCTCGGACGCTATGTGCCCTACCTCCGCGAGGAGAACGACTATGAGATGCTCTTTGTCGTGAACTTCTGCCGTCCGCTGACGCAGGACGTCGCGGGCGCGATCGAGGTGCTGCGCGAGATCGAAGCTGCCGCAGGGCTTCCCTTTACGGGGATCGTCAACAACTCCAATCTTGGAGAAGAGACGACTGCGGAAACGGTCGGGCAGTCGGCAGCACTTGCAAGCGCGCTTTCCGTGCAGACGGGGCTTCCGCTCCGCTTCACCGCCGTGAAGGAGGAGCTTGCCGCCGATGTCCGCTGCGAGAATGTTTTCTCGCTCAAACTCCAACCGAAACTCTTTTGAAAAGGAGCTGCTTATATGCCGAAGGTAACATTCATGGAGGACCTCTGCAAGGGCTGCGGTCTTTGCGTGGAGGCCTGTCCGAAGAAGATCCTGGAGCTTGCCAGAGATCAGATCAACAAAAAGGGTCACAACCCCGCACGGATCACCGATCAGGAAGCCTGCATCGGCTGCGCCTTCTGCGCGACGATGTGCCCGGACTGTGTGATCACAGTGGAAAAGTGAGGTGTAAGACGTGGGAAATAAAGTGCTGATGAAAGGCAACGAGGCGATCGCCGAGGCGGCGATCCGCGCCGGCTGCCGACACTATTTCGGATATCCGATCACCCCGCAGACGGAACTCGCGGCTTATATGGCCAAGCGTATGCCGAAGATCGACGGCGTGTTCCTGCAGGCGGAGAGTGAGATCGCGGCGATCAATATGGTCTACGGCGTTGCCGGTACGGGCAGACGCGTGATGACCTCTTCCTCCTCGCCCGGAATTTCGCTGAAGCAGGAGGGTATCTCCTACATCGCAGGCAGCGACCTGCCCTGTCTGATCGTGAACGTCCAGCGCGGCGGTCCCGGTCTCGGCGGCATCCAGCCCTCGCAGTCGGATTACTTCCAGGCGACCAAGGGCGGCGGTCACGGCGACTATCGCCTGATCGTCCTTGCACCGTCCTCCGTGCAGGAGATGGCGGACCTGACGGGTCTTGCGTTCGACCTTGCGGACAAGTACCGCGTGCCGGCGATGCTGCTGGCGGACGGCACCATCGGACAGATGATGGAGCCGGTGGAGCTTGCCGAGGCAAAGGAAGTTACCTTTGAGGAAAAAGACTGGGCTGTTACCGGTACGAAGTGCAAGCGCGAGCATCACATCGTGAACTCGCTGTATCTCGATCCGGCGGCTCTGGAACAGAAGAACTTTGAGCGCTACGAGCGCTATGCGGAGATCGAAAAGAACGAAGCGCGCTGCGAGGAGTTTATGATGGAAGACGCGGAGTACTGCGTTGTTGCCTTCGGCATCGCCGCCCGTGTTTCGAAGAACGCGGTGGTCGCGGCACGGAAAGAGGGGATCAAGGTCGGACTGATCCGTCCGATCACGCTCTGGCCGTTCCCGAAGCAGGCGCTGGCAAGCGCAGCGGAGCGCGTCAAGGGCTTCCTCTCTGTGGAGCTTTCCATGGGACAGATGATCGAAGACGTGCGGCTCTCCATTGCCGACAAGCGCAAGGTTGCGCTTTGCCGCAGAACCGGCGGTATGATCATGTCGCCGGACGAGGTGCTCGATAGCATCCGCAAGCTGACGGGAGGTGCCAAATAATGGTCGTGTTTGAAAAACCGAAGAGCCTGACGCAGAAGGAGCTGCACTACTGCCCCGGCTGCACCCACGGCATTATCCACAGACTGGTCGCTGAGGCGATCGACGAGCTCGGCATCGAGGGCAGCGCCATCGGCGTCGCGCCGGTCGGCTGCGCGGTTATGGCTTACGATTACTTTGCCTGCGATATGGTCGAGGCTGCGCACGGACGCGCTCCCGCCGTTGCGACGGGTATCAAGCGCAGCCTGCCGCAGAACATCGTCTT
>JAFVWG010000226.1 GCA_017501805.1 Oscillospiraceae bacterium | reverse complement strand
GGTCCACCCTTGTGGTATGGGCTCTGGATCGTCTTTCCCGCTCCTTGGCCGATGCGGTCCCCCTGATCGAGCAGCTTCGTGATGCAGGCTGTGGATTTATCTGTATCCGACAGGATTACCTCTCCACTCAAGGCGCGATGGCAAGATTTACGCTTAATCAGACAATTCTGATCGCCCAGCTTGAGCGGGAAATGACATCTGAGCGCGTCAAGGCGAAAATGGTCCATATCGCAGAACAGGGCAAATATCCGGCAGGAAAACTCCCGCTGGGTTATCGTCGGAAAGAAGGAAAGAAAAACGAGATCGAGCCGGATCCGGAAACCGCCCCGATCGTGCAGCAAATCTTTTCCGCCTACCTCTCCGGAACGGAAACCATCGTGCAGATCCGCAAACGGTACGCCGATCACCTGACCGATAAGAATCAATTCTACCGCCTGCTGAAGAATCGTCTCTACATCGGCGAGATCGAGTACGACGGCAAGATCTACCCGGGCAAACATGAACCGATCATCGACCGTGCTCTTTTTGATGCGGTCCAGGCATCCGTCGTCCACTGTCGGACAGCCCCGCGCCCCCGCCGCCAGAAATATGAATATCTGCTGCAAGGCTTGATCACCTGTCACTGCGGTCGCAAAATGACCCCGTACAGCGTAACAAAGAAAAACGGTAAACGATATTACTATTATAAATGCCAGGACACCTTGAATTGCAAGAAAGCGATCAACGCGGAAAAGCTCGACCGTGATGTAATTGACTCCATCCGCTCTTTGATTCTTGATCCGGAATATATCGCGGATCGTCTCGAAGCATGGAAAGATCACCGTCGCCAGCAGATCGCAGCAAACGACAAACGCCTGCAGGAGTCCTCTGCCCGGATCGCGGAACAGGAAAAAGAGCTTACGAATATCGAAAAACTTTTTCTTTCCGGAATTGTCACCCCGGAGAATGCAGCCTATTGGAATGCAAAACTATCTGAGACCCGTCACGCATTGGAGAACACCCGCCGGGATCATTCCGCCCTTGAATCGTCCTTATCTGCCCCCTCGTTCCCGGAACCCACGATAGAAGAGATCCTTGCGCAGCTGAAACAATGGTCCGACGAATTAGATCATGCAGACAATTTCCAAACAAAAAGAAATCTCGCTCTGATGGTCGTTCAAGAAATTCTCCTTGACGCCTCCGGCGAGATCAGTATGTCATTAGTTATGACTAAGTGTTATAAATGGCGGAGAGAGCGAGATTCGAACTCGCGTTAGGATTTCTCCTAAACAGCATTTCCAATGCTGCGCCTTCAACCGCTCGGCCATCTCTCCGCAAGTGGTATGAAACGTAATATATACCATATTGACAAAAAGTCAAGCCGTTTTTCAAAAAAAATCACAGATATCCCATAAAAATTTTCTGATTTGACAAAAAAGAGGATTCATGCTACCTTTTGCTTTGCAACAAGACGAAAGGAAAAACACATGGATCATCAAGGCAATTTCAAAAAGTCTTCAAAATTGTCTGAAAATCCTTTTTCGGCT
>JAFVWG010000028.1 GCA_017501805.1 Oscillospiraceae bacterium | reverse complement strand
GATGCCCTCTTCCTCGATCTGCGTTCCCGGGACAAGGTTGCCGCAGCAGCCTTGGAAGTAAGCGCACTTCGTATCCGGCACCAGTTCCTCCAGCCGCTTCACAAGCTCGCCCGGATGGTCCGCATTGATGCACGGACGCAGGCGGGTGTCGGCAAAGGTGGAATGCGCCGCAAAGTTCACGAGCACGATATCGTCCGCCGCGTCACGCTCAAAGCGCATCAGCTGGATGCTATGGTCCGCCTCTTCCACGTGCTGCACGGGGCAGTAGCCGGAGTCCTTGTTCCATACGTTCAGCTTTCCGACCGCGAGGACGAGATCCTCGGGCGCATAGTTATCTCTTTTTTCAACCGGCACGCTGTAATAGTGGCGGTCGTAGTTCAGCCACGCACCGGGACGGCCTGCGGTCGTAGCGCCGTAGGAGAGCTTCGCGGGCTTGAGGTCGGCAAGTGCACGCTTCGCACCCTCGACCAGTCGATCGCGGAGAAACTCCTCGCGGTATTGCACGGCAGACGGCAGATCGGACTTGAGATCCGGTCCCGAATGCGTGTGCGACGCGCAGATGAAGATGCGGTCACGCGGCATCCCGGTCGCTTCGTTGATGGCATCGCGGTACAGTTCCAGCGGCTCGGTGCGGACGCCGATGATATCCAAAGACAGATACACGCAGTGCTCGTCTCCGTTTGCCAGCGCGATGACGTTTGCGTACAGGGGCGTCTCCACACGCGCGGACATACGGTACTCCGTGGCACCGTGACCGCCGATGGGAACGCTGGCCTTGACGGGTGTGATCTCTACACGGGCAAAGCCCGCATGCAGTTTCTTATCCATTTTTATCTCGCCTTTCCGATTTTACAGTTCTTTGAGCATCTCAGTCAGAGCATCGGCAAGCCCTTCGCCCGTGCCGGGCATAAAGCGCGTCGATGCACCCTCGTAGCCGTCCGCCTGTGCGTTTTTGTTGGGCATATAGCCCTGATAGCCGCAGCAGTAGCCGTTGACGAAGGTCAGGCCGAAGGGAGAGCGCTCCTTGATGGATTCTCCGATGCTGGAGAACGGCTCGAAGGGGATCGTTGTGATCGCGCAGTCACCGATGCGGATCGCGTTGAGCTCGATCTCCTCCGTTGCGGGCAGCTTCGCCTTGCGAAGGATCGCGTTGCAGGCGGAAATGCCGCCGATGCCAAACTGCGCGCACCATTCGTTCGCAGCGGGCGTGTTTCCCTCTTTGTTGTAGACCTCCAGAGCCTTCTGGGCCGTTTCCACGAGGTGGTCCTTCCGATGGTCGATCGTACCCGGATGCTGACGCTGCAGGAACGCAAGCGTATCCGTCTCGGAGGGCTTCATGCACTGCGTCAGCGCCTTGAAGGCGTAACCTGCCACCATCGCGCCGTAGGCGCTCTGGCTGACGTGGCGGTTCAGCATCCCCTTGATCGGGCTTCTGGGAGGATAGGTCACACCCCAAATGCCGTCCTTTGCAAGGAAGGTATACGGGATCAGATTGCCGCAGCAGCCCTGGAAATAGGCGAATTTCGCGCAAGGAGCAAGCTCTTCCAGACGCTTGACGATCTCCCCCGGGAAGTCGGCATTGATGCAGGGGCGGTACTGTCCGTCCGCAAAGGTGGAGTGCGCCGCGAAGTTCACAAGCACGATGTCATCCGCGTCTTCGCGCGCAAAGCGGATGAGCTGAATGCTGTGGTCGGCCTCTTCCTGGTACTCCACGGGCGTATAGCCGGAGTTCTGTCTCCAGACCCATGCCTTGCCCGAGGACGGGATCAGATCTTCCTTCGTGTAGTTGTCTTTTTTTGCATCCTCGACGCTATAGTAGTGGCGGTCGAAGTTCAGCCACGCACCGGGACGTCCCGCAAGCGTAGCGCCGTAGGAAAGCTTTGCAGGCTTGAGGTCGGCAAGCGCACGCTTCGCGCCCTCGACCAGTCGGTCGCGCAGATACTCGTCGCGGTACTGCACGGCGGTGGGCAGCTCGGACTTCAGATCCGGGCCCGAGTGCGTGTGCGACGCGGTGAGGAAGATCCTGTCGTGCGGCAGACCGGTCGCCTCGCTGATGGCGTCGCGGTAGCAGCGCACAGTCTCGTTTGCGACGCCGATGATATCCAGCGAAAAATACACGCAGCGCTCATCGCCGTTTGCCAATGCGATCACATTCGCGTTCAGCGGCAGCTCCACACGTGCGGACATGCGGTACTCCGTCGCGCCGTGACCTGCGAGCGGAACGCTCGCCTTAACAGGGGTAATATTGATT
>JAFVWG010000225.1 GCA_017501805.1 Oscillospiraceae bacterium | reverse complement strand
TTCAGCGTTACTTTATACTTCATCTTCAGTGACCTCCCTGATGGAAATAAAGCGAAGCTCGCTGATGGGCTTATTCAGGGAGTCCGCAACGATCGCCATCGCCATTGCGGCGGTCTTGGGCGATACATCGTGCAGCTTCATCTTCCCGGCGCTGCCGGAAGCCTGCGGAGCCTGTGCCGCCTCGGCGGTCTGTGTCGGGGCAGCTTCGACAGGCGCGGCCGTTCCGTTTTTCCGCGCAAAATACTTGCGCAGAACAGCGATCAGCACACCCAGAAGCAGAACGCCCACGATCGCCAACGCGATAAAGTCCGGTTGTTGATTCATCGTTCCTCTTCCTTCCTTTATGTGTTCGTACTAAAATGATGACGCACTTTGATGCATCGCGGCTTTCCCCGTTACAGGGCGATCGCGCCCGTTTCGTTCAGGACGAGCAGCAGCATATAAAGCGCATACACCGTCAGAAGCGCATAGCCCTGCCATTTTTTGAACTTGCCCATCACGATCGTGGGAACGACCGCAATGGCGCAGGCGGCGATGCAGACCGGGAAATCGAAAACGAGGTTGATCCGTTCCACCGGGAGCGGATCGCCGCTCATGACCGCGCAGAGCGGGAGGATCAGCGTCGTATCGATAATATTCGCGCCGATGATATTGCCGACCGAAAGAGAGGACTCCTTCTTGCGGATAGCGGTAAGCGTCGTGACGAGCTCGGGAAGCGAAGTTCCCAGCGCGATCACGGTGAAGCCGATGATCGTCTCGCTGATCCCGATGCCGGCGGCAATGGTCTTGCCCGAGGAGACAAGGAACTCCGCGCCGAACACAATGGCGGCGGTGCCAAGGACAAACCACAGGAGCTTCGAAGGGATCTCCTTCTTTTCGTGGCTTTCCAATTCATCGTTCTGCGCGCCTTTTTTGCCGTCGATGAGGTTGTTCACCATAAACGCGAGGAAGATCGCCCAAAGGACGAACGGCGACCACATGGGAAGCTCCCCGCCGAGGGAAAGCAGCAAAAGGATCACGGTCGAGCCGAGGAAGAGACCGCCCTTCAGCGCAAAAAGCTTTCTGCTCACAACGCCCGCCATCGCCACGAGCGAAACGCCCATAATGAGGGTCGTGTTGGCGGTGACCGAGCCGATGGCGTTTCCGATCGCGAGCTGCGCCGAGCCGTTCATCGCGGCTCTGACCGAGACAAGCAGCTCGGGAAGCGTAGTTGCGAACGAGACAACCGTCGCGCCGACAACGAATTTCGGAATGCCGGTCGCTTCGGCAAACCAGGAGGCCGAGTCAACGAACCAGTCGCCGCCCTTGATCGTCAGCACAAGACCAACGATAAAGATCGCCGCGGCAACCGCGATCAGCGAAGCGCCCGAAAGGCTTCCGAAGAGTGTGATCCCAAAAAATTCCATCTTTTGTTCCTCCAAATAAAAAAATCCAAGTATGGCAAAGCATACTTGGAATCAGAGCAAAACACGACTCCATGTACGGCTTGTACCTACACGAGTCTCGTAATTTAAAACAAGCCAGACCCAAAAGGCCAGGATGTTGACTTGTTACGCCTTGCGGCGCCTACTACTCCCTCATTCTCTCCGAGTATAACAGGCAGAATGATCCTTGTCAAGAAAAACAAACCGTCGAAAAACGGAACCCCTTCCCATAAAAAACCCGACCCGTGCACAGCACAGGTCGGGTTCACTTCCCGTATTTCCCCGTCAAAGACGGCTTTTTCAGCCGTCCTCTTTGACGGCATAACAGGTTTTTATCCCATAGTAGCGGAAGCACGCGATTGCGTGTTCGTCGATCCGTTCTCCGCAGACCAAAACGGGAACGGCGGGAGGACAGCTGACCGAGGGTGCTGCCAGTACGCGTCCCATGCACCGCTCCACCGGCAGAAGCTCCGACGGGGCAAGCATCGCCTCGCGGATCGGCATTGCCCGCTCCCCCGGAACAAGAACAGGCGCTTCATCCGTCACGGGCGGCAGCTGCGGAATTCCGCAAAGCGCCTCCTCGATCTGCGAGAGCGTCTTCCCGTCCATTTCTGCGGAGAGCATCAGCACAAGGTAGTCCGGGTCCGCAAACTCCGGCTCGATGTCCTTTTGCCGCAGAAGCTCCGCCAACTGCGTCCCCGTATATCCGCGGGGCTTCGCCCGAACGGTCAGCTTCAAAGCCTCGCTGCCGTACAGGGAATATCCCCGCGCGGAAAGCCTTGCCTTCAAAGCGTCTGCTTTGGGGATAAATTCCCGCAGCTTCCCGGGATAGCTCTCCAGATATCGGTTGGCGGCGTCCAGCGACTGCAGGATCAGATACGACGGACTGGTGGAGCCGAACAGCATCAGGGCATTTCTCGCCTGCTCGCCCACCGCCGCATCCATCTCTGCGGACAGATGCAGATACGCGCCGCCGGTGAGCACCGGCAGCGTCTTGTGCGCAGAGTCGCAGCAAAGGTCCGCCCCCAGATCGATCGGGTGCAGAGACTCCGGCAGGAATTTCAGATAAGCGCCGTGGGCATT
>JAFVWG010000224.1 GCA_017501805.1 Oscillospiraceae bacterium | reverse complement strand
GTTATCATCTGGAATCGATCCGTCAGCGGGACATACCGCTGATGCGGCGTACGCTGGGTGTTGTCTTCCAGGACTTCCGACTGATCGACACGAAGACGGTTTTCGAGAACGTCGCCTTTGCGATGCGCGTCATCAACGCTTCGGAGGCGGAGATCCGCAGCCGCGTTCCGTATGTTCTGGAGCTCGTCGGATTGGAAAATAAGGGTCACAGACTGCCGAGCGAGCTCTCCGGCGGAGAGCAGCAGCGTGTCGCCATCGCGCGTGCGCTCGTCAACAATCCCAGCACGATCATCGCGGACGAGCCGACCGGAAACCTCGACCCCAAGCGATCTCTCGAGATCATGATGCTGCTTGAACGCATCAACGCCCTCGGAACGACGGTCATCATCGTCACACACGAGATGGGTCTTGTGAACCGCTTCACCAAACGCGTGATCACCCTCAGCGATGGAAAGGTCGCAGGCGACGGAATGGATGGGTATGACTTATGAGAAACACAAAATTTTCTTATCTGATGCGCGAGGGCGTCCGTGCGCTGTTCCGCCACGGCTTCCGATCCATGGCTGCGATCCTTGTCATCATAGCCTGCCTGATCATTATGGGCAGCTTCTTCCTGCTTTCGTATAACCTGAACGTGATGGTGGAAAAGCTCGAAAGTGAAAACGAGATCCTCGTCTACATCAACGAGTCATATACCGAAGCGGAAGCCAAGAGCGTCGGCTCGAAGATCAACATGATCGCAAACGTCGAACAGTCGCGCTTCATTTCCCGCGACGAGGCGCTGCAGCGTTTTATTGAGGAGCAGAACGACCCCACCATATTCGAGGGGATCAGCGCGGAAACCCTGCGCGACCGTTTTGCCGTAAAGCTCGTCAATAATGCACTCATCAAGCAAACCGTTGCGGAGATCGAGAACATCGAAGGCGTTGCAAAAACGAACGCGCACTATGAGATCTCCAACGGCTTTGAGACCGTGCAGAATATTCTGAATTTTGTATCCATCGCCGCTATGCTCGGGCTTCTGGTCGTATCGCTGTTCATCATTTCCAACACCATCAAGCTTGCGATGTACGACCGCAAGGAAGAGATCGCCATTATGCGCATTGTCGGCGCGACGCGGAACTTCATCCGATTCCCGTTCCTTATTGAGGGCATCCTGCTGGGTCTGTTCGGCTCGCTTGCGGCGTTCTTTGTCGAATGGGGCGTGTATGATCTGCTCGCGGCGCGGATCCACGCGCTCGACGTGCTGCAGATGTTTACCATCGTCCCGTTCAACAGCCTGATGTGGTTTGTCTTTGGCGCATATCTTATCACAGGCTTTTTGGTCGGAACGGTCGGCAGTATGATGTCCATCCGTAAATTCCTTCGCGTTTAAGACTCGAGGTGTCCTATGAAGAATCAATCCCGTTTCAGGTCCGTTGTTGCCTTTCTTCTTGCCATGCTGATGCTCGGCTCGGTGCTTTTCGGCGCAATTCTGACGGTCGTACAGGCGGATAATTCCGCAACGATCCGCCAGCGCATCAACGGTCTGCAGTCCGAGGCAAATAAGATCTCCGGAAAACGTACTGCGCTGGAAAAGGAGATCTCCTCCAAAAAATCTCAGTCGCAGAGCACCATCCAGAAAAAGTCGCAGATCGATCAGCGGATCGAACTGACGCGGCAGGAGATCCAGAACACAAACGATCAGATCCGTGAATACAATCTTCTGCTTGCGGAAAAACAGGAACAGCTCGACGAGGGTCTGCGCAAGCAGGCGGAGCTGAATCTTGCATACAAGGCGCGTATCCGCTCTATGGAGGAAAACGGATCGGTTTCCTACTGGTCTATCCTTTTTAAGGCAAACAGTTTCTCCGACCTGCTGGACAGGCTGGATATGATCGGTGAGATCTCTACCTCCGATCAAATTATGCTCGACAAGATCCGCGAAAACAACGGCGTGATCGCCGAGGCAAAGGCACAGATGGAGGCGGACCGCGAAGCGCTCCAAAAGAAGACCGAGGAGCTGGAAAAGCTGACCGAAACGCTGGAGAGCCAGAAGAAAGCGGCAGGTGAGCTCATCGCAAAGCTCGCCGAGGAGCTCAAGGACCTCAAGGGCAGCTATGAAGAGCTTGAAAGCCAGGAGAACGCCGTTCGCGCCAAGATCATCGCGGAGCAGGCCCGCTACGAAAAAGCGCTCTCGCAGGAGCAGAAGTCACAGCTTGCCAATGATAACAGCGGCAACGCCGCAGGCGGCGGAGGCGGCTTCCGTTGTCCCGTGCCTGCAGGCTCTGCCCGTGTAACCGATGCCTACGGCTACCGCAGGCACCCCATCTACGGCTACTACGGCATGCACGCCGGCGTTGATCTCGCCGCGCCGCAGGGAACACCTGTCTACGCGATCGCGAGCGGCTATGTCAACATCTCGACTTATCACAGCGTAAACGGAAACTATGTCAGTATGGGCCACGGCAACGGCTACGGAAGCCTGTATGCGCATCTCGATCACGCCGTTGTCTCGGCAGGCGATTACGTCAAGCAGGGACAGGTCATCGGCTACGTCGGATCCACCGGCTGGACGACCGGCGCGCACCTGCATTTTGAGATCCATCTGAACGGCTCGACCGTCAACCCGATGGACTACATTTCCCTGTCATAAATGCGAACGGAGGAACACCGTAAGGCTGTTCCTCCATTCATCTTATCCCGGAGGCTTCTATGAAAAAAAGCAACGTCATCTTTCTCTGCGTCATGCTTGTTCTGCTCACGATCACGCTGACCTTCACAGTCACGATGTTTTTTATTGCGCAGTATTTTCCGATCCGTCTTCCGATCGCACACAAAGTCGCCGCGATCGAATCCCGTCTGCAGAATTACTACATCGGCGAATACGACGAAAAGACGGTCGGAGATAAGGCGGCGGAAGCCATCATCAGCGCGATCGGCGACCGCTGGAGTTACTACATTCCCTCCGAAGAATACGGCGCATTTCAGGATCGGATGGATAATGCCTACTCCGGGATCGGTATAACGATCAACGATAGCGGGATCGAGAAAGGCTTTCCCGTTGCAACGGTGCAGGAAGGCAGTCCTGCGGAACGCGCCGGGATACAGGTCGGTGACGTGCTCACCCATGTAGAGGATGAAAGCGCGCTTAAAATCGGCTTTGAAGAGATGCAAAACCGTGTGCGCGGCGAAGTGGGAACGTGGGTCAGGCTGACCCTGGAGCGCGACGGAACGCCCTACACAACGAATGTCCGGCGCATGCGGATCGACACGGTCGCCGCAAAGGGCACGGTTCTGGAGAGCGGCGTCGGCTATGTCCGCATCGAGAATTTTGACCGAAACGCCGCGCAGCAGACGATCGATATCCTTGCGGATTTCAAGAGCAGTGGCGTCCCGGGGGTTATCTTCGACGTCCGCAGCAATCCCGGCGGGCATCAGGCAGAGCTTGTGAAGCTGCTGGATCATCTGCTGCCGGAAGGGGATGTCTTCCGAAGCATCGACTACACCGGCGCGGAATCGACCGATCGATCGGATGCGGCATTCCTCGATCTCCCGATGGTCGTGCTTGTTGACAGGCACAGCTATTCCGCCGCAGAATTCTTTGCCGCTGCGCTGCAGGATTATGAGAAAGCGAAGATCGTCGGCGAGCCGACGACCGGAAAGGGAAATTATCAGGTGGCAATGCCGCTGCCGGACGGCTCTGCGATCAACATCTCCATCGGAAAGTACTTTACTCCCAAGGGAAAGAGCCTTACAGACACGGGTCTGACCCCGGATGTGACGATTCCGGTGCCTGAAAACGAAAACGCCGACGAAACCTATTCCAAACAGCTTGAAACGGCAGAAAAACTCATTCTGTCCGAGATTTCGTCAAACAATGGCTCTTGACAGACGGAGATCATACAATTATAATGCTTCTTGCTTAACAGCGGAATCCGTCCGCATATCCCGATGCATACAAATCATTTAGGAAAGGTTGTCATGCATGGCGAAAGAGTATAAAATCACCAGCGCCCGACTCAGAGAGCTGGAGAACGAACTCAACTACCTCACGACTACGAGAGAACTCGAAGTCACGGAGCTGATCAAAGAGGCGCGTTCCTTCGGAGATCTGTCCGAAAACAGCGAGTACGACGAAGCGAAAAACGAACAGGCGAAGCTTTACGGGCGTATTGCAGAGATCAAGAACATTCTGCAGAACGCCATCGTGATCGACGAGAGCGATGACCAGAAGGGCATCGTCACACTCGGCAGCACGCTGAAGGTCAAGGATCTGGAAAGCGGCGAGACGGAGATCTATACGATCGTCGGCTCCCAGGAGGCCGATCCGATGCTCGGAACGATTTCCGACGACTCTCCCTTCGGCCGTGCCTGTCTCGGCAAAAAAGTCGGAGAAGTCGCCGTCTTCGAAGCACCCTTCGGCGCGATCCGCTACGAAATTCTCGGCATTGAAAAATAGGAAAAGAGTGAGGCATAGGGAACTATGCCTCATTTCGATAACCGAAACACATCCCAACACCCGCTTACTGGAGTGCAACCTATGATCGAAACAGTCACAAGCCGCCATAATCCGCTTCTTGTCCATGTGAGAAAGCTTTTCTCCTCCCGTGCGTACAGGCAGGCGAAGGGGGAATTTGCCGCTGACGGCGTAAAGCTCCTGCGTGAGGCGATCTGCTGGAAGTTTCCGATCACGGCAGTGATCCTGACAGATGGTGTGTAGCTCCCGGATCTGGCGGATGATGTACGTGTGGTCCGCGTACCGTCCGATGTTATGCAGTCCGTCTCGCCGATGGAGGCGCCGCAGG
>JAFVWG010000223.1 GCA_017501805.1 Oscillospiraceae bacterium | reverse complement strand
TTAACAAATGAGAGCGAAATTATCTTTTTCGGCAGCAGGCGATTTTCTGCCCCAGCGTCGGATTCCTGCACAGTACGACGGCTTCCGGGAAGTATCCGACTTCATTAAGCGCGCAGACGCCAGATTCTTCAATCTGGAAACAACGTTCCCCGATGAGACTTGTTTCGGTCAACAGTTCTACGGCGGCGCATATCTACGTGCGGATGCCCGAGTTTTGGATGATGCAAAACGATATGGCTTTAATTTGCTGTCCTTTGCCAACAACCATACGCTGGACTATTCCTACAAAGGGTTGGAATTGACTATGCAGGCAGTTGCCGCTGCGGGTTTCCCCAGCGCAGGTGTAGGCAGGAATCTGGACGAGGCAGCGGCTCCCGCTTATTTGGATACGGGGAAAGGTTCCGTGGGCCTTGTCGGAGTAGTGTCCACTATGATGAATGTTGCCGCCATCGCGGGGCGTCAATCCCGTCGGGTCCCCGGTCGCCCCGGTGTAAACGGATTGCGTGTGGATGACTATGTCGAAGTTACGCCCGAGCAGTTTGCCGTGATCGAAGATGTGGTCAAGCTGAGTCAAATGGACGCCCAGGCGGACATTTCGCGGGCGGAAGGCTTTACTCCGCCGTTGCCTGAAGGGGTCACGGCATTCCGCGCGGTGAATGTGAAAAAAGGAAATACCACGAGGTACGTCACCCATCCCAATAAGCAAGATATGTGCCGCATCATACAAGCCATCAAAGCAGCGAGAGCGCAAAGTGATTATGTCGTCGTGAGTATGCATTCTCACGAAGTCGGCGCTCCCGACAAAGAATGCCCCGGAGATTTCTATACAGAATTTGCGCACCTCTGTATTGATGCGGGGGCTACTGCGATTCTCGGTCACGGCCCTCATTTGATCCGTCCGATCGAAATTTATAAAGGCTGTCCCATTTTTTATTGCATGGGCAATTTTGTATTTCAAGAAGAACTTACCGAATACGCTGCGGAGGATCAATACGAGAAATACGGACTGAATTCCGACATTTCTATGGGTGAAATGTATGATATCCGTACCAAAGGGCATACCCGCGGACTGCTCTGCGACCGACGAGTAATGGAAGCTTATGTTCCTTACTTCGAGGTTGATAATGATCGTGTAACAAAAATCGAACTGCTGCCTATCAATATGGGCGTAGGTCTGGAATATTGGCAAATGGGCTTACCTCGCCCCGGTTTCAATATGGGTATTCTGGAACGATTGGCAAAAATGTCCGAACCCTACGGCACCAAAATCACCATTCGTGATGACGGTATTGGAGTAGTTGAGCTATGACATCAACGCGTAGAAGAATTGAAGCCCTGTTTCCAACGTATTTGGAGTTTTGGGAGACGATCTGCCGTCTGGAAACCCCTTCCTGTGACCGCGCGGCACTGAATCAACAGGCGGATGTGATCGAGGCATTTTCTGCAGCGCGTGGCTTTTCCGTGCGGCGTCAGCATTATGCCGCTGCAGGCGACACTCTGGTGATCGAATTGTCGGGGAACGTCCATAAAAAACACATAGCGTTGTTGGCACATATGGATACCGTACACGCACCCGGCGCATTTGGCGAACCCCCCGTTCGCAAAGAAAACGGCATTCTGTACGGTCCCGGAGTGTTTGACTGCAAAGGCGGCATAGCCGCTTGCCTTCTGGCGATGGAAGCACTTGCTGCGCCAAACAGTGCGTATCCCACAGTAAAACTCATCCTGAACTCCGACGAAGAAGACGGCAGTTTTATCGGCGAGGACGGCGCGCTGTTCATTCAAAGCGAAGCGAGAGGCGCCTGTGCGGCTTTCAATGCGGAGGCGGGCCGCGCCGATTCACTGACGGTGGGCAGGAAAGGAATTCTCACCGCCGAAATACAGGTATTCGGCAAGGCGGGACACGCGGGCAATGCATATTTTCAGGCGGCCAGCGCCATTCGGGAAGCTGCGCATAAGATCATTGCTCTGGAGGCAAAAAGCAACGAGCATATTACCTATAACTGCGGTTTGATCCACGGCGGAAGCGCGTCAAATATCGTGCCCGACGAATGCCGCATCACGGTGGATGTTCGCTTTCAGAATGCCGCTCAGCTGCAGCAGGCCATGAAAGCACTGGATGAAATTACCCAAAACAGTTCGGTAAAGGACTGCCGTGCCGAGTGGCGCAAACAGAATCTCCGTCCCGCAATGGAGTGCACAGCGGAAAATCTTAAGCTCTTTCAGACGGTCTTGCAAACGGCACTGGAACTTGGCTTGCCTCCCCTGCTGCCTATGGAGCGCGGAGGTGGGAGTGATTCTGCCTTTACGGTAGAGATCGGGATCCCCACCGTTTGTTCAATGGGACCCGTCGGTCGCTATGAGCACACGGTTCGTGAGGAAGCCGATATCAACACTTTGGCAGATCGCGCACTGCTGCTTGCAGAATGTATCAAAAGGGTATGATGTTATGTACATAAAAGAATGTGACTTGGGAAGCAACAAGCCTTACTGCGAAGTGATAGACGGTTTTCTTCCAAACCTATCAGATTATTATAAAAACCCCGTACCGTATAGAGTCGATCCTTTTCGTATTTGGGGTAATTTATACTATGTGGGAGACAAAAAGGTCTGTATGCATCTTGTGGATACCGGGAAGGGGCTTATCCTTTTTGACAGCGGGTATTCGCATCATTACGAGGGTTTGATCGGCTCTGTAAAAGCATTGGGCTTTTCCCCTAGCGATATTAAGGTTCTGATCCATTCCCACGGGCATTTTGACCATTTCGGCTGCGGTGATCGCATCAGGCGTGAATTCGGTACAAAAATCTATATGAGCAAAGCAGACACCGACTTGCTTTACGAAATGCCGGAGCGGGCGCTTATGAAGTATGCACCCTGTAAGGAGGATTCCATCTGTTATCCTGACGCAACGATCCGGGATGGCGATGTGATCACGCTTGGAAACACAAGCATAGAATGCGTGCTCTCTCCCGGGCACACACCCGGAACAATGAGCTTTTTCTTTCATGCAACAGACGGAAATACGCAGAAGAAAGTAGGTTATTTGGGCGGCGTCGGTTTCTTAACGTTGTATCGGGAATACCTTCACGAATTCCGTTTAGATATGCAAATGCTCAGCATATTCAAGCAAACCATAGAAAAGTTATCTGCAAGAGACGTGGATATTTTTCTTGGAAACCACCCAAATCATAACTGCACCCTGGAAAAACGCCAATATATGCTGAAAAACCCCGGTGAGAATCCATTTGTGAATCCCAAGGGATGGAGTATTTTTTTGCAGGCATTGGAAAAGCGCCGTGCAGACTTTGAAAGATTAGGATATTGATACAAACCAAGAGCCGCACAGTATGTCTGTCGCTGTGCGGCTCTTGACGCATTTCATACATCATTCTTCAAGACGTCAGAAAATTTCCGTCGGTATTCAATGTTTTTTATCGTTCATCCGAAGCGGCGATCTTTTCCGCATCGGCTCCGTTCATATTATCCAGCACGAACTGAACACAGGTATCCGTGCCGAGCGGCAGCGCATCCTCATCGAGCATAAAGTCGTTGTTATGCGGCAAAGTCGTGCAGCCTTTTTCCGCATTTCTCGTTCCGAGGCGGAAGAAGACGCCCGGTTTTTTGGTGACATACTGCGAAAAATCTTCCGAGCTGAGCTTTTCGGGCATATGCACGATGTTGTCCTTACCCACAACCTTTTCCGCAGCTGCGAGCACAAGATCGGAGAGATACGGGTTATTATAGAGCACAAACGCCTTCAGCGAGGTGGTCAGCTTTGCCGTGCAGCCGAACTCCTCTGCCGAGTGATTTGCGATCTCCTCAATATTCTTGATCAGCATTTCATCGACCTTCATATCGAAGGTCCGGATCGTGCCGAGCATCTCTGCGTAGTCCGCGATGACATTCTGCGTTGTACCGCCGGCGAGC
>JAFVWG010000027.1 GCA_017501805.1 Oscillospiraceae bacterium | reverse complement strand
GCTTCGAGCACCTTGGGAGCGACGCCGGATCTGCCGAACTCGTCCTCGACGCCGTGACGGACCACGGGCACCGGGTACTGACCGGACAGCAGCTCGCAGACAGCAGCGCCGAGACCGCCGAGGACGTTCGCCTCTTCGGTGGTGACGATCGCGCCGGTTTCCTTTGCAGCCTTCAGGATCAGCTCCTCATCGAGCGGCTTGATGGTGTGCATATCGATGACGCGGGCGGAGATGCCCTTCGCCTCGAGCAGCTCAGCTGCCTTGAGCGCCATCTGGACGTTCATACCGACAGCGATGATGGTGACATCCTTGCCGTCGCGAAGAGTCACGCCCTTGCCGATCTCAAACTTGTAGCCGGGGATCTCATCGGTGACAGTCTCAACCGCGAGTCTGCCCAGACGCATATAAGCGGGACCGTCATAATCGATCAGCGCCTGCACGGCGAGCTTCATCTCGTAGCCGTCGCAGGGGCAGAGAACGGTCATACCGGGGATGGAGCGCATCAGCGCGAAGTCCTCGATGCACTGGTGGGTCGCGCCGTCCTCACCGACGGACAGACCGCCGTGGCTGCCGACAACCTTGACGTTCAGACCGGGGTAAGCGATGGAGTTACGCACCTGCTCCCATGCACGACCGGCGGAGAACATCGCGAAAGAGTTGATGAAGGGCTTGAAGCCGCAGGTCGCCATACCGGCTGCGACGCCGGTCATGTTCGCCTCGGCGATACCCATATCGAAGAAGCGCTCGGGGCATGCGTCCTTGAAGAACTTGGACATCGTCGCACCGGCGAGGTCCGCGTCAAAGACGACCAGTTCGGGATATTTCGGGGCAAGCTCCGCAAGAGCCATGCCATACGCGTTGCGCGTTGCGATCTTTTCACCCATTTTTCAGCCCTCCAGTTCTGCAATAACAGCTTCCAGCTCGGACTTCGCCTGCGCGAACTGCTCCGCGTTGGGCGCCTTGCCGTGCCAGCCGGCCTGGTTTTCCATGAAGGAAACGCCCTTGCCCTTGACAGTCTTCGCAAGGATGACCGTGGGCTGACCCTTCACGTTCTTCGCCTCTTCAAAGGCGGCGTGGATCTGCTCGAAGTCGTGTCCGTCGATCTTGATGACGTGGCAGCCGAAGCCCTCGAACTTCTTGTCGAGCGGCTCGGTGGGCATGACCTCGGCGGTCGGTCCGTCGATCTGCAGACAGTTGACGTCAACGATCGCGCAGAGGTTGTCCAGCTTATACTTCGCAGCGGACATCATCGCTTCCCAGACCTGACCTTCGGCGAGCTCGCCGTCGCCCAGGATGGAATACACACGGTAGTCCTTGTTCGCAACCTTGCCCGCGAGAGCCATACCGACAGCGGTCGAAATGCCCTGACCCAGAGAGCCGGTGGACATATCCACGCCGGGGTTGTGCTTCATCTCAACGTGGCCGGACATATGTCCGTCGATCGAGCGGAACATCTTGAGGTCTTCCACCGGGAAGAAGCCGCGCAGAGCCAGCACGGGATACAGTGCGGGCGAGCAATGTCCCTTCGACATAACGAAACGGTCACGGTTGGGGTCCTTCGGGTTCTTGGTGTCAACGTTCATTTCCTTAAAATACAGGTCGGTCAGAACGTCCATGCAGGAGAGGGAGCCGCCCGGATGACCGGACTGCGCGTCAAAGACCATCTGCACACCCAGCAGGCGCGCCTTGGCAGCCGCCAGAGCCAGCGCTTTTACTTCGGATCTGTCCATAATATCCTTCCTTTTGTTCGTATTCCTCCGTTGTTGACGGAGTTTTGCCTTTTCTTGGCATACTGCCACTATTATACACGATGTCTCGCCCGATTTCCACCCTTGTTTCGGTGTTTTTTGATTTTTCCATGCAGAAAAACGCAAAGTTTTTTGCAATTTTTTGAATGTAGTCTTGCATTTTATCGTTTATGTTGTTTTATCCGTGTTTTTTCAGTCTTTCTTTGTGATGCAGAAGCAATACAACACAATGCAATAACAAATATGAAAAATTTTCTGCAAAACGGCTTGACACTTGCATCGTGGGGGGCTATATTCTTTCTTGGCAAGGGTTCGTATACCCATTTTCTGCAAGTTTCATTGCAAAACATCCTGTGTTCCGTCACCCGCGGGCACAAAAAGGAGAGGAACAGAATTGGCAACCGCTAAGAAATTGATGCTGGACACCGCCTGGTGTAAGGGCTGCGGCATCTGCGTCGCATTCTGCCCGAAACAGGCTTTGGAGATCGTCGGAGATAAGGTCCGCCTCAAAGAGGACGGAACCTGCATTCTCTGCGGACAGTGCGAGCTGCGCTGCCCCGACTACGCGATCTGGATGGAAGAGCTCAAAGAAGGAGGCGCTGCGTCGTGACAAACGGAAAGAAAGTCCTTATGCAGGGCAACGAGGCCGTCGTGGAAGGCGCGATCGCCGCAGGTATGCGGCTGTTCGCCGGTTACCCCATCACCCCCTCCACGGAGATCGCGGAAGCGAGCGCACGCAGACTCCCGCAGGTGGGCGGCCGCTTCATTCAAATGGAAGATGAAATTTCCGGCATGGCAGCCGTCATCGGTGCATCCGCAGCGGGTGTCAAGGCAATGACCGCGACCTCCGGACCGGGCTTCTCCCTCAAGCAGGAAAACCTCGGCTACGCCTGCCTCGCAGAGATCCCCTGCGTCGTCGTCGATGTACAGCGCAGCGGTCCGTCAACCGGTCTTCCCACCTCCCCTTCTCAGGGCGACTATATGCAGGCGCGCTGGGGCACGCACGGCGATCATCCGATGATCGCGCTCTCCCCCTCGTCCGTGCTGGAATGCTACACACTTGCCGTGCGCGCGTTCAACCTCTCCGAGACCTACCGCACACCCGTGATCCTGCTGATGGACGAGATCATCGGTCACCTGCGCGAAGGCATCGAGATCCCGGAACAGCTTGAGATCCTCGATCGCCCGGTCTATGAGGACGCGGAATGCATCGAAAAGCCCTACCACGTTCCGGAGGGAAAATGCGTTCCCGGCATGAAGCCCTTCGGCTACGGCGAGTTCTACAATATCACGGGGCTCATCCACGATGACTACGGTTTCCCGACCAACTCCACCGACGAGGCGGATCGCCTCGTGCATCGGCTTCTCGGCAAGGTGAGCGACAATTATGAAGACATCGTGCAGGTGGAGCAGAGTCTCACCGAAGATGCGGAAATTGCCGTCGTCTGCTTCGGCGGTACTGCAAGAGCTGCCGAAACAGCGGTGAAAAACGCACGTGAGAAAGGCATCAAGGCAGGGATCTTCCGTCCCATCACCGTCTGGCCCTTCCCCGAGCGTGAGCTCAACGCGCTTGCCGACAAGGTCAAAAAGATCGTTGTCGCGGAGCACAACCACGGACAGATGCTCCTTGAGGTCGAGCGTGTTGTCAAGGGACGCTGCGAGATCAGCTTCGTCGGCAAAGTCAACGGCACGGTCATTTCTCCGGAAGAGATCGAGACGGCATTGGAGGGTTAAACGATGGCAAGTGAACTCATTAAAACATATATGCGCGAGAACAAGCTCCCCCACATCTGGTGCCCCGGCTGCGGAAACGGTATTCTGATGCGAAACGTGGCGCAGGCCATCGAAAATCTGGAGCTTCCCCGCGAGAAGGTCGTCATCGTCTCCGGCATCGGCTGCTCTTCCCGCGCCGCAGGCTATCTGAACTTCAACACGATCCATACCACCCACGGCAGAGCGATCGCCTTTGCCACCGGCATCAAGCTCGCACGACCGGAACTTGAGGTCATCGTTATCACGGGTGACGGCGACGCCTCCGCCATCGGCGGCAACCACCTCATCCACGCGGCACGCCGCAACATCGGTCTCACGGTCGTGGTCTTCAACAACAGCACCTACGGCATGACGGGCGGACAGTACTCCCCCACCACGCCGCGTATGGAATTCGGCACCACCGCTCCCTACGGCAACATTGACCGTCCCTTTGACATCGCGCAGCTTGCTGCGGGTGCGGGCGCTTCCTTCGCCGCACGCGGCGACACCTTCCACGTGGCGCAGACCACCACGCTCATCGAGCGCGGCATCAAGCACAGAGGCTTCTCCCTCATCGACTGCGCCGCCATCTGCCCGACCTACTACGGACGCAAGAACAAAAAGGGCAGCGTTGTCGAAATGATGCAGTACCAGAAGGAAAACTTCATTCCCGAGGTCACGGCGCAGCATATGACCCCCGGCGAGCTCGAGGGCAAGCGTATCATCGGCGTCATCCAGCACAATAACTACCCCGAATTCACAGCGGAATACAACAAGCTGATCGAGCACGTCGGCGGAAAGGTTGGTGTCTGACAGATGAAAACACAGGAACTGCGGCTTGCGGGCAGCGGCGGACAGGGCGTCATCCTTGCCTCGGTGATCCTCGCGGATGCGGCGGTCATCGCAGGAAAGAACGCAGCACAGAGCCAGTCCTACGGTCCCGAAGCGCGAGGCGGCTCGTGCAAGGCGGAATGCATCATCTCCGAGGAGTCGATCGGCTTCACCAAGGTGCAGAATCCGACCTTCCTGATGGCGCTGACGCAGAAATCGCTGGATCAGTACACCGTCGGTCTCCCGAAGGAATGCATCGTCCTCGCGGACTCGTCGCTGACGCTCCCCGAAAGCATTCGGGAGAACACGGTCCACACACTCCCCATTCTTAAAACAGCGAAGGAAACGGTCGGCAAGGCCTTCACCGCGAACATCGTCGCGGTCGGCGCGATCAACAAGCTGCTGTCGCTCGTATCCGACGAAAACCTCAGCGAAGCTGTTATGCTGCACATCCCGAGAGGAACGGAAGAGATCAATCTCAAGGCGCTGGACGCAGGCAAGGCACTCGTGTAAGCGCGGGAAAGGAAAGCTGTATGAACATTCACGAATATCAGGCAAAGGAGCTTCTCGCGGGCTGCGGCGTACCCGTTCCGCAGGGCTACCTCGCGGAAGATAAGCAGGCGGCGATCGATGCCGCGAACAAGCTTGGCGGCCGCTGTGTCGTCAAGGCGCAGATCCACTCCGGCGGACGCGGCAAAGCAGGCGGCGTGAAGCTGGTCAACAGTGCCGAGGAGGCCGGCGAGGTCGCCGAAAAACTGCTCGGTGCGACCCTCGTGACCAAGCAGACCGGCGCGGCGGGCAAGGTCGTGCACAAGCTCTGCGTCACAGAGGCGCAGGACATCCGGAAGGAATACTATCTCAGCATCACGAACGACGCGGCATCCGCATCGCTCGTCATCATCGCCTCCGGAGAAGGCGGAACCGAGATCGAAGAGGTCTCCGCCGCGCACCCGGAGAAAATCGCCAAAATTCCCGTTTCCCTCCTCACGGGAATGCGGAAATACATCGGTCTCGAGGTCGCGCGCCGGATCGGCATCCCTGCCGAAAATACCAAGGAGTTCCTTGCGATTCTCAGCAGCCTCTACCGTCTGTACATCGAAAAGGACTGCTCTCTCATCGAGATCAACCCCCTCGTGCTGACCGGTGACGGCCATCTGGTCGCGCTGGACGCGAAGATCAACTTTGACGACAACGCACTTCCCCGCCACCCCGACGTGGTCGCCCTGCGCGACGTGCTCGAGGAAGACCCCAAGGAAGTGGAAGCGTCGAAGCACGACCTCAACTACATTGCACTCTCCGGCTCGGTCGGCTGCATGGTCAACGGCGCGGGTCTCGCTATGGCGACAATGGACATCATCAAGAAATTCGGCGGCGAGCCCGCAAACTTCCTCGATGTCGGCGGCAGCGCCACCGAGGAGCGCGTCAAAGCCGCGTTTGAGATCGTTCTCGCCGACCCGAACGTCAAGGCGATCCTCGTGAACATCTTCGGCGGCATTATGAAGTGCGATGTCATCGCAAACGGCGTCGTTGCGGCGGCGAAGGCGATGCAGATCAAAGTCCCCGTTATCGTGCGTCTCGAAGGCACGAACGTGGAACTGGGCAAAAAGATCCTTGCCGAATCCGGGCTCAAGCTCATTTCGGCGGAAGATATGGCAGATGCCGCGCGCAAGGCTGTTGCGGCGGCAGCCGGTTAAAGGAGGCTTTGCAATGAGTATTCTCGCAGGAAAAAACACGAAACTGCTCGTGCAGGGCATCACCGGCGGGCAGGGCACCTTCCACTCCGAGCAGATGCTCGCCTACGGCACGAAGATCGTCGGCGGCGTCACGCCCGGTAAAGGCGGACAGACCGTGCTCGGCATCCCCGTTTTCAACACCGTGAAAGAGGCAAAGGAAGCGACCGGCGCAAATGCTTCGGTCATCTATGTTCCGCCTATGTTCGCGGCAGACTCCATTCTCGAAGCGATCGACGCGGAGCTCGATCTCGTCGTCTGCATCACCGAGGGCATTCCCGTGCTCGATATGATGCGCGTCAAGAATTATCTGGTGGGCAAGAAGACCCGCCTCATCGGTCCGAACTGCCCGGGACTCATCACGCCCGACGAATGCAAGATCGGCATTCTCCCCGGCTACATCTGCAAAAAGGGACACGTCGGCGTCATCTCCCGCTCCGGCACGCTGACCTACGAAGCGGTCAAGCAGCTCTCCGACCGCGGCATCGGTCAGTCCACGGCGGTCGGCATCGGCGGCGACCCGATCCGCGGCACGGGCTTCATCGAACTTCTCGAAGCCTTTGAGAACGACCCGGATACCTACGCTGTCGTCGTGATCGGCGAGATCGGCGGCACCGGCGAAGAGGAAGCCGCCGCATGGATCAAGCAGCACTTCACCAAGCCCGTCGCGGCGTTCATCTCCGGACAGAGCGCTCCCAAGGGCAAGCGTATGGGACACGCCGGTGCGATCATCTCCGGCGGCAAGGGCACAGCGGCATCCAAGATCGCCGCACTGCAGGAATGCGGTGCCGTTGTCGCGCCGACGCCCGACCTCATCGGCGAGGCGCTGGTGGAAGCCGTCACCAAGGCCGGTATTCTGGACGAATGCCGCGAGGCGTAATATGATGAAAAAAGCGGGACTGCAAACAGTCCCGCTTTTCATTTGTAAGTTTGTGTGATACGATAGACGTATCTCTGACAAAGGAGCTACACCTATGAACCGTGATTTTACCGTATTCGC
>JAFVWG010000222.1 GCA_017501805.1 Oscillospiraceae bacterium | reverse complement strand
TTCAAATCTGGGTGGCACCTCCAAAAATCCCTTTTGCGTTTAGCAAGAGGGATTTTACTTTTTACTTCTTACCTCTTCACTATTCCCTCATAAAAATTCAGGACGGGATTTTTGGGAAGTAATAAGTAAGAAGTAATCGTGAAGAAGTGTTTTACAATGCTTCGCATTGATTTTGTCTTCCTATAATTCCCTTCGCGATTTGTGAAAAGATGAATGTTTCTCGAAACTCGGTGTCGATTTTTGGCAGCTGATACGCTATAATAAAGCGTCAATACGTTTATGGAGAGAAAAAGCATGATGAGCCGGATCGTTTCATTTCTTAAGAAAAACATCGTGATGTGCATCGCGTTTATAGCGGCTGCAGCGACCTGCTTTGTTGTCCCTGTTGACCGTTCATATCTGGCATATTTCGACTGTAAAACGTTGACCTGCCTGTTTTGTGTGCTTGCGGTCGTATGCGCTCTCAAAAATGTGAATTTCTTCTATATGATCGCACGGAAGGTGGTCCGCCTTTTCAAAACGGCGCGGCTGAGTATTTTGGTGCTGGTGTATATCACCTTTATGGGCTCAATGCTCATTGCAAACGATATGGCGCTTTTGACCTTTCTGCCGCTTGGCTATCGACTTTTGACCTCGACGGGAAAGAGCAAGTATATGGCATTTACCTTTGTGATGCAGAACATCGCGGCGAATCTCGGCGGAATGCTCACCCCGTTCGGAAATCCGCAGAACCTGTATCTGTACACGAAGTTCAATATTCCGAACGGCGAGTTTGTGTCGATCATGCTGCTGCCGTTTGTGATCTCCATTGCGCTCATAACCCTTTGCTGCATCGTTTTCGTGAAGCCGGAAAGACTTATTCTGTGCGACGAACAGCTGAAGATCGCTCCTGCGAAGACGACGGTTTATATGGTTTTGTTTGCGCTTTCGATCGTTATCGTCTTCCGCACGGTGCCGTACTGGATCGGTCTTCTTGTTATCCCTGCCGTGCTGCTTTTTATGGACAGAAAAGCGCTGAAAATGGTCGATTACCCGCTGCTGCTGACCTTTGTGTTCTTCTTCGTGTTTTCCGGGAATATGGCAAGGATCGGTGCGGTGCGCGAGCTGCTTTCGTCGCTGCTGCAGAAGAGCACATTGTTGTTCAGCGTGCTGTCGTGCCAGGTGATCAGCAATGTCCCGTCGGCGATTTTGCTCTCGCAGTTCACCGAGAACTACAGGGAACTGCTCGTGGGCGTGAATATCGGCGGCACGGGAACGCTGATCGCATCGCTTGCCAGTCTGATCACGTTCAGAGAGTACGTAAAGCATAATCACGGAAAAGCGCTTTACTACATCGGGATCTTCTCGGCGTTCAACTTCTCTTTCCTGATCCTCCTTACCGCGATTATGATGCATGTTTGAAACCGGCAACAAAGAATCCTATCGGAAGATAGGATTCTTTTGCTGTTTGAGAGAGCCTTTTCGGGAGTTCCGCGAGAGGCGGTCAGCCGGCTGTGAAAATGCAGAGAAATGGCAAGTGACCGAAAATTTTTCTTGCCGAAAGCGTCGAAAAGGCTGCTTTCAGAAGATATTTCTGAAAACTGCGGTCTGTACAGAAGAAAATGTTTATTTGCTGTTAGATATTTACATTATTTTTGCTTCTTGTATAATGGTATTATCGGAGGGGATGTGAATTGGACAGAACAGATCATCAAATTTTGAAATGTTTAAAAGAAAATGCCCGCGAAAATGCGACCAATATCGGGGCGAAGATCAATCTTTCGACCTCGGCGGTCATCGAGCGGATCAGAAAGTTTGAAGCTTCGGGTCTGATCAAGCAGTACACGATCGTCCTGGATCAGAACAAGGTCGGCGGTGAGCTGATGGCGTTTATCAGCGTGCGTCTGGAGCATCCCAAGTATTACGAAAATTTTGTTGAGCTCATCAACGCACATAGCTCGATCGCGGAGTGCTATTACATTGCGGGTGACTTTGACTTTATGGTCAAGATCATCACCAAAAACGGACAGAGCCTGGAAGATATTCTGAACTACATCAAATCCATCGAGGGTGTTTCTCTCACGAGAACATCGGTGGTTCTCTCCACAAACAAAAACGAAGTTTGTATGCTTCCGGACTTCGAAAAATGATCTCACATCCTGCGGATCGGAAGAAGCATAAGGAAACGCCTGTGAAGAAAATTGTTGTTATCATCGCACTTGCGGCAGCCGCCGTACTGCTGCTGTCGACGGTGTCCTACCTGATCGGAACCGGCTTTCACGAACGGGAAGACGTGGCTCTTGTGAACTACTCCGTTTCGGAGGACGGAACGAAGCTGACGTTCACCGTTGCAGTTCCGACCTCGATGGGGTATGTTCGCGGATTCAGGGACGCGGGCGGCGGCGTGAAGCCGCATTATCTGACCTTCTATTCCACCTTCGGAGGGATGAACAGCTCCTTCGGAGCGAAGCACGAATTTGAACTGGAATTGGAAAAGGATGATACGGAACCCTATTTCAACCGACCGAACGGCGGCTATGCGCTCGTCCTGCAGAAGAATGCGGAGACCGGTGCGTGGGAATGGCCCAAATAATGCAAAAGGAAACACCCGGGAGCATAGCTCCCGGGTGTTTTGCTGTTTCGCGGCCGCAGAGTTCCGCAGGAACGGTTTTTGCTTGAAATCGATACAGCGGGAAAGTATAATAGGAAACCACAAGAAAAAGGATTGCTTGGTTCCGAAAGGAGGAAGAGAGATGAACGGGATGGAAAAGAC
>JAFVWG010000026.1 GCA_017501805.1 Oscillospiraceae bacterium | reverse complement strand
CGATACTGCGTTTCTTGCGATGACCGATATGCCTGCAGCCATTGAGTTCTGCAAGCAGATTGAAGAAATGCTGAAATAAATTAATTTGAAATGGGTTGGGGTATATGTTAAGATGTAGAGCTTCATCGTGTCGGAGCCGTATTTTGCGATCGCATCCTCGGAGGAGACTTTCTGTCCGCTTCCGGAGCAGCCGGAAAGTACGGCGAGCACGAGCGCTGCCGCGAGGACGAGCGCAAACGCGCGGCGGTTGGATGTTTTAAAGAAGTTGTTTTTGTTCATTGGTTTACCTGCTCTTTCTAAAGAATGCCGAAAAGGGTTGGATGCTTACCGTTCTTCCACCTGCTTCTGCCCGGTGCTGCTCAGGAGCTTTTTCGTGTGCAGCAGAGGAAGGAGATTGACGATCAGAACGACGACCGCGATCGCCGCGATGACGATGGTGGACAGCGCGTTGATCGAGGGGTTGACGCGCTTGGACATCGTGTAGACCAGAATGGAGATGTTCTGCACGCCGTTGCCCGTGACGAAGTAGGAAATAACAAAGTCGTCAAAGGACATCGTAAAGGCGATGAGTGCGCCGGATATGATGCCGGGGCGGATCTGCGGGACAATGACCTTCGTGATCGCCTGCATCGGCGTTGCGCCGAGGTCCATCGCCGCGTCCGTCAGATTGGGGTCGAGAGAGCGCAGCTTCGGCATTACGCTGAGCATAACATATGGTATGCAGAACATAATGTGGGCGAGCAGCAGGGTCAGAAAACCTTTACGGACCGCGATCGCGCTGAAGAACATCAGAAGACCGATCGCCGTAACGATGTCCGGATTCATCACCGGAAGGTCGTTGATCCGTTCAACGGCGGTCTGCAGGATCTTGCGGGATTTGGAGAGACCGATCGCGGTCAGTGTACCGACGACGGTGGAGATCACGGTCGCAAGCACGGCGATAACAACGGTGTAGAAGATGGATTCGACCATCGTTGAGTCGGAGAACATTTTCTCATACCACTGCAGCGAAAAGCCTGTGAAATTTGTCAGCGAGCGGGAATCGTTAAAGGAGAAAATGACGATGTAGACGATGGGGAGATAGAAGAACAGGAGCATCAGCCCAAGCGCGGCTTTCTCCAGCGGGGATACGCGTTCTTTCATATCGTCACTCCTTTCTCTCAGTGCCGGAAACTGCTTCGGCACGCCGTGTCAGCCACATGGAAAGAATGATGATGATCGCCATAATGAGCGAGATCGCGCTGCCGAAGTTCCAGTCGCCCGAGGTGAGGAACTGGCTTTCGATGACGTTCCCGACGAGGACGAACTGACCGCCGCCGAGCAGCCTCGGAATGAAGAAGCTGGACACGGCAGGCAGGAAGACCAGCGTGATGCCGGAGATAACGCCCGGCATCGACAGCGGCAGCGTGACACGAAGGAACGCCATTGCACGGCTCGCGCCGAGATCGCTCGCCGCCTCGAGAAGACTCTTGTCCATCTTGCGAAGGGAAGTGTGGATCTGCAGGATCATAAAGGGAATGAAGTTGTAGACCATACCTAAAATGACCGCGAAGCTTGTATGGATCATCTTGACCGGTCCGATCCCGAACCAGCCGAGAATGCTGTTGATCACGCCGTTGTCCTGCAGGATGCCCATCCACGCATAGGTCCGAACCAGCATATTGATCCAGGTCGGCATCGTGATGAGCAGGATCATCAGGACATTCTGCCGCTCCGGCAGCTTCGCCAGAAAATAGGCGAGGGGATAGCCGAGCAGAACGCAGATGACGGTCGTGACGAGCGCGATGTACAGAGACCGCAGCAACACGTCGATGAACACCGGGTCGGACACAAAGCGTGCGAAGTTGCTCAGAGAGAACTTTACCGACGCGACGTCGTTCCCTTCGATCGTGAACGCGTAGAGAAGGATCAGCAGCATCGGCGCACAGATCATCACAAGGATCCACAGAAGATAAGGATAGGTGATTCTGCGAAACTGTTTCAACTCAGAAATGCCCCTCCTTCTTCATCGCGTGGATGTCCTCGGGACGGAAGCGGAGGCCGACCTCCGAGCCGATCTCCAGCTTTCTCGTTGTGGAGACCTGATACTCGTAGCCCTTCGTGCTGAAGGTGACCTCATAAACGCCGGGGACGATCTGTTCCTGATCGAAATCGTAGCGTACGTCGGTGATCTGCACCTGTGTGTCATCCGTCAGATTCCACGCGGAGGCGTTCGCCCAGGAGCGCAGATCGGTGTCCAGCGCGACGCTGTCGAGAATGTCGTCGGTCTTGACGAAGAAGTTCATTGCATAGATCTCCTCGTTGAAGACCTTGCTGACGACACGGTTTTCGTCCTTTACCATCGCGTTGACCGTGATGGTGGTCCCGCCCGCGGTGCGGAAGGTGACGGGGTAGGTGCCGGTTTCTTTTTTGATCTCGTATTCGACCTCTTTGATGGAGATCGGCTCGTCGGTCTCGGCATCCCAGGCCTCGGCGGAAGCAAGCGTAATGACGCTTGCATCGGTCAGCTCGTCGATGTCGGTGACGTCCAGATAGAAAGCGTTTGCGCTGAGCTTTTCGCCTTCCTTTTCGTTATAAACAGGGCGGTCTTCGGAGACGAACATCCGCACCGTGATGGAGGTGCCGACGCGCGTTTCCACGACGGTCTCGTGCTGCATTCCTTTGAAAAGCTGCGACTTGACGATGCCGTGCAGCATGCCCTTTTCCTTGTCGCAAAGCTCCAGATGCTCCGGGCGGATGACGACGTCGACCGGTTCGCCCGCAGCAAAGCCGCGCACGCGGCAGGGGAATTTTTTATCCTCAAATTCAACAAGCTCGTCCTGCACCATCACACCGTCGACGATGTTCGTGTCGCCGATGAAGTCTGCGACAAAGCGGTTGACAGGCCGGTTGTAGATATCGTCCGGAGATCCGATCTGCTGGATCTCTCCGTCGCGCATCACGACGATCTTATCCGACATCGTCAGCGCTTCTTCCTGGTCGTGCGTGACGAAGATGAAGGTGATGCCGACCTCTTCCTGAATGGCCTTGAGTTCCTTCTGCATCTCCTTGCGGAGCTTGAGGTCAAGTGCACCGAGCGGCTCGTCCAGCAGCAGGACCTTCGGCTCGTTTACAAGCGCGCGCACGATGGCAACGCGCTGCTGCTGACCTCCGGAAAGCTCCGTGACATTCCGCTTGGCGTATTCGTCGAGGTTCACCAGGCGCAGCATACGCTTGACCTTCTGTTCGATGACGTCCTTCGGCGCTTTCTTGATGGTCAGACCGAAAGCGACGTTGTCAAAGACGTTCATATGCGGGAACAGCGCGTATTTCTGGAAAACGGTATTGATCTCGCGGCGGTAGGAGGGGACGTTGACGATATCTTCTCCGTCAAACAAAACCTGCCCCTCCGTCGGCTGCAGAAAACCGCCGAGAATGCGGAGAAGCGTTGTTTTTCCGCATCCGGACGGACCGAGCAGTGTGACGAATTCATTTTCGTAAATGTCCAGGTTCACACCCTTGAGGACGACCTGACCGTCGTCAAAGCTCTTGACGATATTCTTGAATTGGATCAGCTTGTTTTTTGTGATCATGGAGTTCCTCCGAAGTATGTTTCCGCGAAGGGCACGGTCTGTGCCCGAAATGTCTTTCCGTTCAAATATTGCAGCGCACCTGCGTCCGTGCGGAAGCAGAAGCGCAGCTTATAAGCGTAGAGGCACTGACGCGTTTCGCCGTGGGCACGGTTGACCTCGCCGCGTCCGTATTTTCCGTCGCCGAGGAGCGGGAAGCCCGCATCGGCGAAGCAGGCACGGATCTGATGCGTCCTTCCGGTCTCCAGCTCGACCTCCACGAGGCTGAGCTTTCCGCTGCTTTTCAGGGTGTGATAGCGTGTGACGGCTGTTTTTGCACCGCTTGTCGGTTTTCGGTATACACGGACAAGGTTGTGCTTTTCGTCCTTTACAAGGTATCGGATCAGCTCTCCCTCCGCATTTTTCGGCGTACCGACGGTGATGCAGAGATAGCGCTTGTCCAGCTCACGGGTCCGGATCTTCTCGTTGATGATCCGCAGCGCCTGAGCGTTTTTTGCCGCGATGACGATGCCGCCCGTGTTGCGGTCGATGCGGTTGCAGAGTGCGGGGGTGAAGGAGTCGGACTCCTTCGGATTCCACTCGCCCTTCTGATAGAGATACGCCTGGATCTGGTCGATGAGCGTTCTGCCGTACTCCGCTCCGTCGTGCGGATGGACGGCTACGCCGGGACGCTTGTCCGCAAGAAGAATGTTCTCGTCCTCGTAGACGATGCTGAGCGAGGGGACTGCGACTGTGAGAAAGGCGTTTTCCTCTTTCGGCGCTTCAAAGAATTCGTCCGAGATGTACGCCAGTACGGTGTCGCCCTCCGCAATGCGCGTATCGCGCTTGGCGGGCTTTCCATTCAGCTTGATCCGCTTGAGACGAATGGATTTCTGCAAAAGTCCGGGGGGCAGGAGGGGGATCGTTTTGGAGAGGTAGCGATCCAGTCGCTGCCCGGCGTCGTTTTTACCGACGGAAAATTCCTTCACGGCCGCACCATCCTTTCCCTAGCTTTGCACAAATTATACAAAATTATATCATAATCTTTCGGACAGGTAAAGAGTGAGAATGGCAAAACAGGGAAAAGTTTTAGCCCTGAAAACAAGGTGGTTTGAAATTCTTTTGCTTTTTTCCGAAAAAAGTGTTTGACAGAAGGCGACCGCGCTTATATAATAGACCGTGCATGATTATGGGCGGGTGAGGATATGCTGCTCGATTTATCCGGAATATTGCGCGATCCCGGTGTTCGCGAGTCGTTTGATCTCACCTTGGATTTCAGCGACATGGTCTTCGGGGGAATCGCTCCTGCGCAGGAGCCTGTGAAAGCCTCCGGGGAGGTTCGCGATTCGGCGGGAGTTCTTCTGCTGGACGGCGAGCTTTCCACGACGCTGCACTGCGTCTGTGACCGCTGCGCCGAGCCGTTTCTGCGTGAAACGGTCATCCCTGTACATGCAGTTTTGGAATCGGATCCCGATTCTGCCGAGTCTGACGACATCTGGACATTCCGACTGACGGAAGGCAAGGCGGATATGGATGATATTCTCCGCACGGCGTTCGTCCTCAATATGGACGCGAAACAGCTCTGCCGGGAGGATTGTAAAGGTCTCTGCTGCCGCTGCGGCGCGAATCTGAACCGCGGTCCGTGCGAATGCAAGCCGGAGACTGACCCCAGGCTGGCTGTGCTTGAGAAGCTCCTGAAATAATGGGACATTCATTACGTAGAGCATATGCCCGATGGCATTTCGGTCAAGGAGGTGTACCAAATGGCAGTTCCTAAGAGAAAAGTATCCAAGGCGAGAAGAGACAAGCGTCGCAATTCGCATTGGAAGCTGGCGATCCCCGGTGTTGTGGCATGCCCCAAGTGCGGAGAACCCCGGCTGCCTCACAGAGTCTGCAAGGCTTGCGGCTATTACAACGGTCGTGAGGTCATTGCGGTCGAAGCAAAGTGATTTGTTTCCGAGAAGTAAGAGGAGGGCGTTGCCTTCCTCTTTTTCTCATAATTACGCCAAATATCGACCGTTTTCGCTGCTGCGTGCCGCACAGATATCAGTCGGTTGACGCGGACGAAAAACGATGTCATAATATAGGCGGGCGTGCTGCGCCCGAACAAAGGAGGAGAACGCCATGCCCAGACCGCTGGTTGCAATCGTCGGACGGCCGAATGTCGGCAAGTCCATGCTCTTTAATAAACTGACCGGTCAGCGCACGGCGATCGTCGATGACACGCCCGGTGTGACGCGCGACAGGATCTACGGCACCGTCGAGTGGTGCGGACGCACCTTTGACCTTGTTGACACCGGCGGCATCGAGCCGAAAACGGACAGCGAGATGCTGATGTTTATGCGCCGCCAGGCGGAAATCGCCATCGAGATGGCGGACGTGATCATTATGGTGACGGACGTCAAGGTTGGTATGACAGCTGCCGATGCGGAAGTCGCCTCGATGCTCAAGCGATCCAAAAAGCCGATCGTGCTTGCCGTCAATAAGTGCGACAGCGTCGGTGCGGTCAACCCGGATATTTTCGAATTCTACGGACTCGGCGTCGGCGATCCCATCGAAGTCTCCGCCGTCCACGGTCACGGAACGGGCGATCTGCTGGATTTCTGCGTGGAGCATCTGCCGGAAGCCGATGCGGAAGAGGAAGAGGAGGACGTGACAAGCGTTGCCATCATCGGCAAGCCGAACGTCGGCAAATCCAGCCTGCTCAACCGCATTCTCGGCTATACAAGATCGATCGTCTCCAATGTCGCGGGCACGACGCGAGACGCCATCGACACCCATTTTGAGAATGAATTCGGCAAATACCGCCTCATCGACACGGCGGGTATGCGCCGCAAGTCGAAGATCGACGACGATATCGAGCGCTTTTCCAATCTGCGCACGATCGCTGCGATCGAGCGGTCGGACGTCTGTCTGATCCTCATCGACGCCAACGACGGCGTCACGGAGCAGGATACGAAAATCGCGGGTCTTGCCCACGAAGCGGGCAAGGCGTGCATCATCGTTGTCAATAAGTGGGACATCGTCGAAAAGGACGACAAGACGATGGACAAGATGACGGAGCAGATCCGCCGCGATCTGTCCTATATGAGCTATGCTCCCATCCTGTTCATCTCCGCTCTGACGGGTCAGCGCGTCGGAAAACTCTTTGAGTATATCAATGCCGTAGCGGAGCAGTCCGCCCTTCGCATCACCACGGGAATGCTCAACAGCATCCTCGCCGATGCGACCGCGCGCGTGCAGCCGCCTACGGACAAGGGACGTCGGCTGAAGATCTACTATATGACGCAGACCGGGGTGAAGCCGCCGCATTTCGTGGCATTCTGCAACGATGCGAAGCTGTTCCATTTTTCCTATCAGCGGTATCTGGAAAACCAGATCCGTGCGGTGTTCGGACTGACCGGCACGCCGATCCGTCTGACGATCCGACAGAAGAACGAAAAGAACGTTTGATTGCCTCGGAGGAAACCTATGACAACTGTTTTGTGCTTTCTTGTAACCGCGCTCCTCTCCTACGGACTTTGCTGTGTGAACGGGGCGCTGACGATCTCCCGTCTCGTCTATCGGGAGGACGTTCGGAAAAAGGGAAGCGGAAACGCCGGACTGACGAATTTCATCCGCGTCTACGGAACGAAGGCCGCTGCCTTTGTGATCCTTCTCGATGTGATGAAAACTTTGGTCGCGGTACTCTTCAGCCAGTGGCTGTTCGGACGCTTTGTCGGAGATGCCCGACTCGGTGCATACTGGGCGGGTCTTTGGACAACGACGGGGCACAGCTATCCCTGCACTTCGGGCTTCCGCGGCGGCAAGGGCATCCTTTGCGGCGGTACGCTGCTGGCGATTTTGGACTGGCGGATCGCTGTGATCGGTTTCGGGCTGTTTTTTGCAGCCGTGCTTTTGACGCGCTATGTCTCGCTCGGCTCGATCCTTGCAACGATCAGCTATCCCGTCAGCACGGCGCTGTTTTTCTCGGCAGAGCCAAACTTTTTGTGGCTGATGATCCTCTCAACCGTCGTGGCGGCATCCGTTATCTGGAGCCATCGGGCGAACATCGTCCGTCTGGTCCGCGGTACGGAGAACAAGTTCACGCTTCGCAGGAAGGAGAAAAGCTATGAAGCATAATGTTGTGGTACTCGGAAGCGGAAGCTGGGGCACGGCGCTTTCCAACTTGCTTTCGGACAACGGGCATAAGGTAACGCTTTGGTCTTTCTTTCCGAAGGAATCGGAACAGCTTGCGCAGACGCGCGAAAATCCGTTCCTCCCGGGGGTCAAATTGCGTGACGATATCTCGTTTACAAGCGATATTTCCGCGGTGAGCGACGCGACCCTCGTGCTGATGGTCACGCCGTCTTTTGCCGTGCGTGATACGGCGGCGCTTATGGCGCCCTATCTGCAGAAGGACGCGATCATCGTCTCTGCGACGAAGGGGATCGAGTCCGGCTCGTCGCTGCGGATGACGCAGATCATCGAGCAGGCGACCGGCAGAACGGTCTGCGCGCTCTCGGGCCCCTCTCACGCCGAGGAAGTCGGCAGGGGGATCCCGACCGGCTGTGTTGCGGCCTGCAGAGATGCGGAGATTGCCGCCGCGGTGCAGAACGCCTTTATGAGCGAGCGTTTCCGCGTCTATACTTCCTGCGACGCCGCAGGAGTGGAGATCGGCGCGGCGCTGAAGAATGTCATTGCCCTCTGCGCAGGCATCAGCGACGGCATGGGGCTCGGAGACAACACGAAGGCGCTTCTGATGACGCGCGGACTTACGGAGATCGCGCGGCTCGGCGTCGCGCTCGGCGGCAGGCGGGATACCTTTGCGGGCCTCGCGGGTCTCGGCGATCTCATCGTCACCTGCACGTCGATGCATTCCCGCAACCGCTGCGCAGGCATTCTGATCGGTCAGGGCAAGACTGCGAAGGAAGCGATGCAGGAAGTCGGCGCTGTCGTGGAGGGTTACTATGCGGCGCAGTCCGCGTATGAGCTTTCCAAAAAGATGGGCGTGGAAATGCCGATCACGGAAAAAGCGTACGAGATCCTCTATCTGGATGCGGACCCGAAGAGCGCCGTACACGCGCTGATGTGCCGCGACAGATGCAGTGAGGAGAACTTCGGCGCATGGGAAGGCAAAGCACAGCCGGAAGAATAAAACGGATAAAACAAAAAAGACAAGCTTTCAAGCTTGTCTTTTTTTGTGTTCAGTTTGTAAATCGGTTATCAGATAGCGCGCTCCACCTTGTTGGAACGGAGGCATCTGGTACAGACGTACACATGGCACGGAGCTCCGTCAACGATCGCCTTAACGCGCTTGACGTTGGGCTTCCAACTGCGGTTCGATCTTCTGTGGGAGTGGGAGACCTTGATACCGAACGTGACGCCCTTGCCGCAGATATCACACTTTGCCATTTACTGCACCTCCTTGCCGCTATGAATCGTGTGTCCAAAGACACCGCAAGTTATCTTAGCAAAATCTTCCGCAAAATGCAAGTGTTTTTTCCGTATTTTTTTGATTTCTTTCCGAATATCTTGCACAGAGGGGGAAAAAGGGCTATAATCGTGAATGAGGTGAGGGCGTTGGCAGGAATTTACACGGCTTCTCTGACCGAATTGGTCCGAAAATTCAATATGGTCCCGCTTTACCGATCAACAGACTACGAAAACGTGCAGATCACGGTTTCGGATATCAGCCGTCCGGGATTGCAGTTGGCAGGTTTTTTTGATCACTTTGAGCCGATGCGTGTGTATGTGCTCGGAACGGTGGAATATACCTATCTGCAGAAGCTGGACAGCGAAAACCGCACGCGCATCTTTGACCGCTTCTTTTCCTACAAGATCCCCGCGGTCGTGTTTGCGAGGGGTTACGATCCCATGCCCGAATGTCTGCAGATGGCGGAAAAGCACGATGTGACCGTTCTGCAAAGCTGCGAGGTCACGTCCTACCTGATCTCGAGTATGATCACATCTCTGCAGACCGACCTTGCTCCCCGTATGACGCAGCACGGCGTCCTTGTCGAGATCTACGGCGAGGGTATTCTCATTACCGGCGACAGCGGCATCGGAAAGAGCGAGGCGGCCATTGAGCTGGTCAAGCGCGGACACCGCCTTATCGCGGACGACGCGGTGGAGATCAAACGCGTTTCTCCCACGACGCTGATCGGCAGCGCCCCGGATGTCATCCGCCACTACATCGAGATCCGCGGCATCGGCGTGATCAACGTCGCAAAGCTCTTCGGCATCGGCGCCGTCAAGGACAATGCGCAGATCGACCTTGTGGTGCATATTGAGCCGTGGAAAACGGGCGTGGCGTACGACCGTATGGGGCTGGATGAGGCGCATATCAATCTGCTGGACGTCGAGCTGCCGCACATCACGGTCCCGGTTCAGCCGGGGCGAAATCTGGCGGTCATTTTTGAGGTCGCCGCGATGAATAACCGACAGAAGAAAATGGGAACGAATGCGGCGATGGAATTTGCCGCCCAGCTTCAGGATACGTTCGGAAAAACGGTCTGATCGAAAAGGTCACCCGGCGAGGAAAAACGCCGGGTGCTTTTTTTGCTCCGCGCGTGCGGAAATGCTTTTCTTTTTATGGGGAATGTGTTATACTGACAATTAAAAAGGGGCGTGTATGCATTTTGTTGAAAATGTTTGCCGAGCGTGCGGCTTCCGCACTGCCCGGGCTTTCGATTAAAACCGAAGAACCGCTGCGGGAGCATACCTCGTTTCGCATCGGCGGCGGGGCGGCCGTTATGGTCTTTCCGAAGAATGAAACAGAACTTTCCGTATGCAGAAAGCTGCTCTCCGAGATGGAGATCGAGCCGCTGATCCTCGGTGCGGGAACGAATGTGCTTGCTCCGGATGAAGGGCTGCAGCGTGTTGTGCTCTGCCTGAAGGGAGCGCTCTGCGGCATTCGTGCTGTCGGAGATACGCAGATAGAAGCGTGGGCAGGGGAACAGCTCTCCCGCACGGCGCTGTTTGCGCGGGACCACGGGCTGAGCGGACTTGAATTCGCCCACGGCATTCCCGGTACGGTCGGCGGCGGCGTGTATATGAACGCAGGCGCTTACGGCGGTGAGCTCAAACAGGTCGTCACGGAAGTCACGGTTATGGACAAAATGGGAGAGCTTCGAACTGTGCCCTGCGGCGGAGAGACCTTTGGGTACCGCACGAGTATTTTTGAAGACTGCGGAGATATCATCGTCAAAGCGACATTTTCTCTGCAGCCGGGAGATCCCAAAGCGATCGGAGAAACGATGCGGGAGCTGATGGAGCGGCGAAAGGCATCGCAGCCGCTGGAGCTTCCCTCTGCGGGAAGTACCTTCAAGCGTCCGAAGACGGGCTACGCCGCGGCGATGATAGATGAAGCGGGACTCAAGGGAACGCGGGTCGGCGGTGCGGCGGTCTCGGAAAAGCACGCGGGCTTTGTGGTAAACTTAGGCGGTGCGACGGCCGCAGATGTAAAAGCGCTTATGAAACAGATACAGGACACTGTTGAGAAAAATAACGGCATCCGGCTTGAGCCGGAGGTCCGGATCTGGTAGAGGAGAAATACGATGCAGCTTGTGATAATTTCCGGCTATTCCGGCGCAGGCAAGAGCCGTGCGGCATCCGTTCTGGAGGACTGCGGCTTCTGCTGTGTGGATAATATGCCTGCGGATATGATCCCGCAGTTTGTGCGCTTTTGTCTGGCGACAAAGTCGCGCTATGAGAAGGTTTGCCTTGTTTCGGATATCCGCGGAGGACTGACCTTTGATGCACTGTTTTCCGCGCTGGATCAGCTCGATGAAATGGAGCAGTCCTACCGCATCCTGTTTATGGAGGCGACAACGGAAGTCATCATCAAGCGATACAAAGAAAGTCGGAGAAAGCATCCGCTGCTCTTCTCCGGTGGTACGCTTTCCGAGGCGGTGGAGCGGGAGCGTATTCTCCTGCAGCCGGTGCGCAACCGTGCCAATGCGATCATCGACACGTCCTACCTGTCGCTTGCAAAGCTGAAGGGGAATGTGATCAAAGCGGTCGCGGTGGACGCGAAAGACGTCGCGATGAGCGTGAACGTGGTCTCCTTCGGTTTCAAGTTCGGTCTTCCTCTGGATGCCGACCTTGTCTTTGATCTTCGCTTTCTTCCGAACCCGTACTACATCGGGGAACTCAAAAACAAAACGGGGCTCGACGCGGAGGTGGATGAGTACGTCTTCTCCTATCAGCAGACGCAGGACTATCTGGATCGGCTGCTGAAGCTTCTGGAATTCTCGCTCCCGCTGTACGCAAGCGAGGGCAAGACCGCTCTTGTCATTGCCGTGGGCTGCACGGGCGGACATCACCGCTCGGTCGCGATCGCGAAAAAGATCGCGGAGCATATTTCGCATCTCGGCTATCAGACAAGCTGCAACCATCGTGATGTTGGGAGGAACTGACGGGTATGTGTGCTGAGAAGTCAGGCAGACCGCTGCGTGTTGTGGCGATCGGCGGCGGACACGGGCTTTCCGGAATGCTGCGCGGTCTGAAACGCTACACAAGCGACATTACCGCGATCGTGACGGTCGCCGATGACGGCGGAAGCTCCGGAATGCTTCGGAATGAGCTGGGGATCCTGCCGCCGGGAGATATACGCAACTGCATTCTTGCGCTTTCCGATGTGGAACCGACGATGGAGCAGCTGCTGAACTACCGTTTTTCCGAGGGAAGCCTTTCCGGTCAATGCTTCGGGAACCTCTTTCTTGCGGCGATGAACGGCATCTCTTCGTCCTTTGACGAGGCGGTGCGGAAAATGAGCGATATTCTCGCCATTACGGGGCGTGTTCTTCCTGTGACCACCTCGGATGTGCGCCTTGAGGCGGAATTCGACAACGGAGAGAAGATCCTGGGCGAAAGCCGGATCTTCTATGCCAAGAAAAACAACAACAGCCGGATCCGCCGCGTGCGTTTGCTTCCGGAAAATCCGCCGGCGCTGCCGATGAGCCTCCGTGCCATTGAAGAGGCGGACGTCATCATCATCGGCCCGGGCAGCCTCTACACGAGCATTATCCCGAATTTCCTCGTGCGGGGGATCGGGGAGGCGGTCGCGAAGGCGAAAGCCCCGAAAATCTTTGTGATGAATATTATGACGCAGGAAGGCGAGACGGAGGAGTGCACCGGCTACGACCATATTGCCGCGCTTCTCAGCCACGCGCCGGATACGATCACCGCGTGCCTTGCCAACTGCAGAGGCTTCACGCGGGAGGAGCTTGAACCGTACCGTATGGAAGGCGTTGAGCCGATCCGTCTGGAACGGGAAAAAATCGAAAGTCTTGGGATCTGCGTAGCGGAAGAGCCGATTGCGCAGGTCAACCGCTACATACGGCACGACAGCGAAAAACTCGCCGGCGCGCTGATGGAACTGTACCACTCGCTGTCCTTGGGAGGATAATATGTCTTTTTCGTCCGAAGTCAAAACGGAATTGTGCCGGAGTGAGCTCCGGAGACGCTGCTGCGCCATAGCGGAATGCTACGGCGTGCTTTTGACGTGCAATTCGTTTTCACCTGCGGGCGTGAAAATCATCACAGAACACGCGCAGTTTGCCGAACGGCTGCCGCTGCTTTTCAAAAAGGCGTTTTCCGTTGGGTTCGACTCCGTGCTCACGCGCGAGAGCCGCGCGGGCACACAGGTCACGATCATCCGCATTCATCACCGTGAGAAGCTGGCAAGCATCTACGAGGCGCTGGAGCTGCCCGAAGGCGGAAACGTCGCTCTCCACCTCAATCGCGGTGTGGTGGAGCAGGAATGCTGCGAGGTGGCGTTTGTGCGCGGCGCGTTCCTTTCCGGAGGCTCGGTCATCGACCCGGAAAAGCGCTATCATCTCGAATTGGCAACCGCGCACCGACAGGTGAGTGCGGAGCTGTACAGCCTGCTTCTCGATGTCGGCTTCCGTGCAATGGAGACGGAGCGAAACGGCGCAGGTGTTCTCTATTTCAAACGAAGCGACCACATTGAGGATCTTCTTACGACCATCGGCGCGCCTCTGTGCGCGATGCGTGTGATGGAGGCGAAGGTCGAAAAGGATATGCGGAACAAAGTCAACCGACGCTGCAACTGCGACTCCGCAAACGCAGACAAGACGATCTCCGCGTCCTTTGCACAGCGCGCCGCCATCGGGCTGCTGCGCAAACGCGGACTTTTGGATACGCTGCCGAAGACCCTTACGGACATCGTTCGCGCACGGGAAGAGGACGCGGAGGCTTCCCTTGCTGAGATCGCCGCAAGGCTCGGGATCTCCAAGTCCGCCGCCAACCACAGATTCCGCAAGCTGATGGAGCTTGCCAGACAGCTGGAGGAAACGTAAATGGGATTTGTCAATCTCCACGTTCATACGGAATACAGCCTCCTGGACGGTGCCTGCAGGATCCGTGACGTGATGCAGCGCGTCAAAGAGCTCGGACAGGATGCGATCGCCATCACCGACCACGGCGCGATGTACGGCGTGATCGATTTTTACAACGCCGCGCTCGACGCCGGCGTGAAGCCGATCATCGGCTGCGAGGTCTATGTCGCGCCGAGAAGCCGCTTCGATAAGCTGCACGGCACGGACAACGAGGCGTGTCACCTTGTGCTGCTCTGTGAAAACGAGACAGGCTACAGAAATCTGTGCTATCTGGTCTCCTGCGGATACACGGAGGGCTTCTATATCCGCCCGCGTGTCGATATGGAGCTGCTGCGTGCGCACAGCGAAGGGCTCATCGCCCTTTCCGCCTGCCTTGCGGGTCGTATCCCGCGCCTGATCCTGCAGGACGATTACGACGGAGCGCTTGCTGCGGCAAAAGAGCTTTCCGAGATCTTCGGCGAGGATCGCTTTTATCTTGAACTGCAGGATCACGGCATTCCCGAACAGCGCACCGTAAACGCGCAGATCCTTCGGATCGCGGCGGAGACGGGACTTCCGCTTGTTGCAACGAATGATGCGCACTATCTGCGAAAAGAGGACGCCGCGATGCAGGACGTCCTTCTGTGCGTGCAGACGGGCAAGACGCTCGATGAGGAAAACCGTATGCGCTTCGAGACGCAGGAGTTTTACCTCAAAAGCGAAGAGGAAATGCGCGCGCTGTTCCCGCAGACCGCCGAGGCGATAGACAATACCTGCAAAATTGCCGAGCGCTGCAATGTGACATTTACCTTCGGAAAATATCATCTGCCGGAGTTCAAACTGCCGGAGGGCTACGACTCTCTGCGCTACCTGCGCGAGCTGTGCGGCAAGGGCTTTGATGAGCGCTACGGCGATGCGCACCCGGAGTACCGTGAGCAGCTCGAATACGAGATCGAAATGATCGACCGTATGGGCTTCACGGACTATTTTCTGATCGTTTCGGACTTTGTCCGTTTTGCGAAAGATGCGAAGATCCCCGTCGGACCGGGGCGCGGCAGCGCCGCCGGATCGATGGTCTCCTATACGCTGCATATCACGGATATCGATCCGATGCAGTACAGCCTCTACTTTGAACGCTTCCTCAACCCGGAGCGCATCTCGATGCCCGATATCGATATGGACTTCGGGGATACGCGCCGCGGTGAGGTCGTTGACTACGTGCGGAAAAAGTACGGAGAGGATCACGTGGCGCAGATCGTCACCTTCGGCACGATGGCGGCCCGCGGCGCGATCCGCGATGTGGGACGTGTACTGGACTTCTCCTACGCCGAGACGGACGTTGTTGCGAAGCTCGTTCCCTCCGCTCCGCATATCACGCTGGACGATGCGCTCGTTCAGTCTCCGCAGCTGAAAACGATGTACGATACCGACGAGCGTGTGAGACTGCTCGTCGATACGGCGCGCGCGATCGAAGGGATGCCGCGCAACACATCGACCCACGCAGCGGGTGTGGTCATCACGAAGAATCCCGTGTACGACTATGTTCCGCTCTCCACGAATGACGGACTGATCGTGACACAGTACACGATGACGACGCTGGAGCGGCTCGGACTTCTCAAGATGGACTTTCTTGGGCTGCGCAACCTGACGGTCATCGACGACGCGGAAAAGGAGATCCGCCGTACCGAGCCGGATTTCTCCACAGCCTCGATCCGTGATGACGATCCGGAGACCTTTGAGATGCTCTCCCGCGGCAGGACTGCGGGCGTGTTTCAGCTGGAATCGGCGGGCATCACATCGGTGTGTACGCAGATGAAGCCGCAGTCGATCGAAGATATGACTGCCATTGTCGCGCTTTACCGTCCCGGACCGATGGACTCCATCCCGCGCTTTATCCAGTCCAAAATGCACCCGGAGACGATCAGCTATAAACACCCGCTGCTGGAGCCGATCCTTGCCGTTACCTACGGCTGCATCGTCTATCAGGAGCAGGTCATCGAAATCTTCCGAAAGCTCGGCGGCTTCAGCCTCGGACAGGCGGACAATATGCGCCGTGCGATCTCCAAGAAAAAGCAGGATGTCATCAAAGCCGAGCGGCGCGCGTTCATTTACGGCGACGAAGAACGCGGTATCTGCGGCGCGCTTCGGAAGGGTGTGCCGGAAACGGTTGCGCAGAGCATCTATGATGAAATTCTGGACTTTGCGAATTACGCCTTCAACAAAGCGCACGCGGTCAGCTATGCGAAGGTCTCCTATGATACGGCATATCTGAAATGCCACTACCCGCGGCAGTATATGGCTGCGCTGATGACCTCCGTTCTGGACAGCACGGACAAGATCTCCTTCTATCGCGCGGAGTGCAGGGAACTGGGGATCCCGGTCCTGCCGCCGGATGTCAACGAATCTGAGGACTTCTTCACGGTCGTGCCGAAGGGAATCCGCTTCGGGCTTGCCGCCGTCAAGAACATCGGACGAGGCTTTGTGCAGACCCTTTCGCAGGAACGGCAGGAAAACGGTCCGTTCCGCTCTCTGGAGGACTTCTGTCGTCGTATGAACGGACAGGACCTCAATAAACGCGCGATGGAAAACCTCATCAAATGCGGCGCCTGCGACTGCTTCGGTCTGAAGCGCTCTCAGATGCTCCGCATCTATGAGTCTGTTATGGATGCGGAAGCATCCTTCGCCAAACGGAACGGAGCGGGACAGCTCAGCCTGTTTGACGACGGCTCGGACGTTGGGGATGTTTCTGTCCGGGTGCCGGATATTCCCGAACTGGACGCACGTGAACGGATGCGGATGGAAAAGGAAGCCGCCGGTATGTACTTTTCCGGACATCCCCTTGAGGGACAGGAGGAACTGCTCCGCAGATTGCACGTGACGCCCATCCGCTCGATCCTGGAAAGCATGGGGCAGAGCGACGGACGTTACCGCGACGGACAGATCGTGACGGTCGGCGGAGTCGTGCAGGCGGTCAAGCTGAAGTCCACACGCAGCAACTCGATGATGGCGTATGTTACGATCGAGGATGACGGCGGCGTGATGGAGACGTTGGTCTTTTCCTCCGTTCTCGGCAAAGACGGCAACCTGCTTCGCGAGGATGCGATGGTGCTGCTGGACGGACGCATTTCCGTCCGCGAAGACAAAGACCCGCAGCTTGTCGTGAACGAGGTGCGGGAGCTGACGCAGGAGCTTCTGAGTGAGGCAGAGCGCAAGGGAAGTGCTTCCCCGAAGCATAAACGCCTGTATCTGCGGATCCCGTCGGAGCAGAGCAGAGAGCTCCCGGTCGTGAAAGCCGTTCTGGAACTCTTCCCGGGCGAAACGCAGGTCGTGCTCTTCTTCAGCGACACGCGGCTGCGCCGCGCGGCGAAAGCCTCTGTCGCCGAGCCGATGCTCGCCGAAATGCGCGAACTGCTCGGCGCGGAAAATGTCGTTTTGTCGGATTGTTAATTTTTGTTTTACTCTGTCATTTTTTAGATCAATGTGCTATAATTACTTCGATAAACACGGAAGGAGGAATTGTGAGATGCGTTACGGAAAAATCCTGCTGACGGCTATGGCGCTGTTTCTGTCGCTGTGCCTCAGCGGCTGCCTCACTCTTTCCGTGGATGAGATGTACACACTTCCGCGGCAGAGCGATGAGTATAACGAGCTGCAGAGTGCGATCAACGAGACGCTGAAGGAAGGATTGCAGTACGCTTCGCCCGTTTCCGGCGCCAACCAGCAGCCGATCCAGCTTGCGGACCTGACCGGGGACGGACTGGACGAGGCGATCGTCTTCACAAAAGCGGACGGGGTGAAGCCCCTGCGTGCGCAGATCTTCGCGCGGGATGGCGAGGGGTACACCAGACTTTGCAGCATCGACGGCGATGGAAGTGCATTTGACCGTGTGGAGTACGTTCAGCTGGACGGAGAGCCCGGACTTGAGATCGTTCTCGGAAGAAGGATCGGCAATCAGGTCCTGCAGTCGGTCGGCGCTTATGCGCTGCTGGACGGACAGCTGACCGAGCTGATGAGTGCGAACTACACCGAGTTCCGTATCACGGATCTGGACGGTGACGATGCGCGTGATCTGTTCCTCATCCGTTTTGATGCGGAGAACACCACCGCGGTGGCAGAGGTCTACCGCTTCTTCAACGGCGCGATGGAGCGCAGCACCGAGGTCCCGTTGTCTGCGGACGCAAGTGCGCTGCGGCACATTACGACCGGCAACCTGCAGGAAGGACGCCGTGCCGTCTTCGTTGCAAGCACCTCTGCGGAGGAGCTTGTTGTGACGGATGTTTTTACGCTGGATGACGGAAAACTGAATGTCCGCCGTTCGGATCTGGATTATGGTCTGTTCAACTGCCCTGTACGCGGCTACAGCGTCTATGCGAACGATCTCGATGGAGACGGTCTTCTTGAGCTGCCGAATGTCGTTCTTCTCAACCCCTACTCGGAAGAGGCGGCCGACGACAAGTTTTATGCCATTGAATGGCACAGCGTGGCGGGCGGCTCGCCGAAGTACAAGCTGACGACCTACCACAACCATTCGAGCGGCTGGTATCTGACGATGCCGAAGAAGCTCGGCAGCCGCTTCATTGTCCGACGCGGCGACACGGTCGCAGGTGCGCGTGGGCTGGAGTTTTACACGGACCGTGCCGGAAGACCCGGCGAGTCGGTCTTTACCCTGTATGCGTTTTCCGGCGATAACCGCGGCACTTTGGCGGCGCAGGACGGAAGATTCGCACTTGGTGCAAAAAATGAAGTGACCTACTGCGCGATGCTCGGCGATGCCGCAGAGCGGCTCGGCGTTACACAGGAAGAACTCAGCACAATGTTCCGTTTCATCCGGGTGAACTGGGATCCCGGAGAGACCTAAGGAGATGTGACGATGAAAAAAGTTTTGATTCTGGAAGATGAAGTCAGCATCCGCAGTTTTGTCGTGATCAACCTGCGGCGCGCGGGGTACGAAGCGATCGAAGCCGGCACCGGTATGGAGGCGCTGGAGCAGCTGAAAAAGCACCCCGATATCGGCGTCGCGATCCTGGATATTATGCTGCCCGATATCGACGGTTTCGAGGTCTGCCGCAATATCCGCGCCACGGATAAGCAGATCGGCATCATTATGCTGACCGCGAGAAGCCAGGAAATGGATAAGGTTACGGGACTGATGACAGGCGCGGATGACTATATCACAAAGCCGTTCAGCCCCGCGGAGCTGACCGCGCGCATCGATGCGCTCTTCCGCCGTCTCGGAAACGATGCGGCGTCCGATCCCTCCGAGATCCGGCAGGGACCGTTCGTGCTCAACACCCGCAACCGTCAGCTTGAAAAGGACGGGATGCGCATCAAGCTGACGCAGGTGGAGTATTCCATTATGAAGCTGTTTATGCAGAATCCCGGTCGCGCGCTTTCGCGTGAAGATATTCTCGCCTCTGTCTGGGGCAGAGATTACGACGGAGAGCTCAAGATCGTCGATGTGAACATCCGCCGTCTGCGCATCAAAATCGAAGACGATACCGCGAACCCCACCTATATCACGACGGTATGGGGCTTCGGATACAAATGGGGCGCCTGAAAGAAACGCCCGAAAGGAGAGAAACAGTATGCATCTTCGCAAAGCGTCGGGTCTGCAAAAACGCTGGCTGAAGAATAACGTCAGCATTATGCTGGCGCTGGTCGTTCTGACCGTTCTGATTTTCTCCATTTTTGTCAGCGCGTATTTTTATGCGAGCCTTTCCTCCGGCCTTCGTGCAAAGGCAAAGACGACGACCGACTTTTTCGGCAACTACATCAGCCAAAGCTACAACGATTATTTCCAGTCCTGTATGAAATTCGCACAGTCCTTTGAGGAGAGCGACCGCCTTGAACTGCAGTTCATCTCGGCAAGCGGCAGACTCGTTGCCTCGTCTTCGGGACCGTGGATGGGACAAATCCAGAATACGCCGGATCTTCTGCAGGCTGTGGAAACAAAGAATATTTCCGTCTTTACGGGAAAAAGCCCCGTGACGGGCGAGCGGATCATGGCGGCTTCCAGTCCGATGATCTACACCAACGGTGAAGTGATCGGCGTTCTGCGCTATGTGACGAGTATGAAGACTGTCGATCGGCAGATCGTTTTGATCTCCGGCGTGGCGATCCTTGTGGGCGCACTGTTTTCGTTCCTCATCCTCTTCAGCAGCTCGCGCTTCATTCGCTCGATCATCGATCCCGTTACGGAGATCACGGCAACGTCCAAGCGGATCGCAGCCGGCTCCTACGGCTCGAAGATCCAGAAACAGTTTGACGATGAGATCGGCGAGCTGGCGGACACCATCAACGATCTGTCCGTGAAGATCAGCCAGGCGGAAAAGATGCAGACGGAGTTTATTTCTTCTGTTTCACACGAGCTCCGCACGCCGCTGACTGCGATCTCAGGCTGGGGAGAAACGCTTCTTTCCGCCGAGACCCCCGATCCTGCGGAAACACGGCGCGGTATGACGATCATCCTGCGCGAGACGCGAAGACTGACCAATATGGTCGAGGATCTTCTGGAATTCACCCGTATGCAGGACGGGCGCTTCGTTCTGAATGTGGAAAACTGCGATATCCTCAGTGAATTTGAGGATACTGTGTTTATGTATGGCAGCCGTCTGCGTCAGGATGGCATAGAACTGGAATATCTCGAAAACGACGACGAGATCCCGGAGATCTCCTGCGATCCCGCGAGACTTCGGCAGGTGTTCCTGAACGTGCTGGACAATGCGAACAAGCACGGCGGTGACGGAAAACGCATCACCGCTTCAATGACGTATGAAGACAAGCACGTGGTCGTTCGCATCCGTGACTTTGGACCCGGAATTCCGGAAGAAGAACTGCCGCACGTGAAAATGAAATTCTATAAGGGCAGCTCGAGGGTGCGCGGAAGCGGCATCGGGCTCGCCGTCTGCGAGGAGATCGTCACGATGCACGGAGGCTCCATCGCACTGGAAAACGCCGAGGGCGGCGGAACGCTTGTGACGATCTCGCTCCCCTCGGGAGAGGAGTGATCCCGAATATGGGAAACTGCAAAAAGCAAAGCTGTGAAGAAAAGTTCAAGACCTCCATCGGCGGACAGGCGCTGATCGAAGGGATTCTGATGCGCGGACCGAAGAAGCAGGCGATCGTCATCCGTGGTAAGGACGGGCTGATCACCAAGGTCGAGGAACTGAAGCTCATCAAGGATAAATATCCGATCCTCGGCTGGCCGCTCATCCGCGGCGTGGTCAACTTCGGAAGCTCTATGGCCAACGGTATGCGCGCGCTGATGTTCTCCGCGGAGCAGGTCATGGATGAAGACGAGCCGGAAGAGCCGTCCAAGTTTGAAAAATGGATGGAAAAGCACTTCGGTTCCGCTGCCGTGGAACAGGCGGTCATCTATTTCTCCGTTATATTGGGCATTTTGTTCTCCGTCGGTCTGTTCATCTTCCTGCCGAACCTTCTGGCGGGACTGCTCAAGCGCTTTATTGAGAGCTATCTGGTACGAAATCTGATCGAGGGCGTGCTCCGCATTATCATCTTCCTTGTCTATCTGATCCTCGTGTCGCAGATGAAGGATATGAAGCGCGTATTTGCCTATCACGGTGCGGAGCATAAGACCATCCGCTGCTATGAGGCAAAGCTGGAGCTGACGGTCGAAAACGTCCGTGCGCAGACGAGACTGCATCCGCGCTGCGGAACAAGCTTCCTCTTCCTTGTGATTATGATCTCGATCGTGTTCTTTTCGCTGATCCGGGTGGAAAATGTCTTCCTGCGGCTGGCTGTGCGACTGGCGCTGCTGCCCGTTGTGGTTTCCGTCAGCTACGAGATCACCCGCTTTGTCGGTCGGCACGATAACCGGTTTACGCGCATTCTGACCGCTCCCGGTCTCTGGATGCAGAATTTTACAACGCAGGAGCCCGATGACTCCATGATCGAGGTCGGCATCGAATCGGTCAAGCTGGTCATCCCCGAAAACGAGGGAGAAGACCTGTGGTAAAAACCTACGCAGAGCTGATCGCAGATGCGCGTCGTATGCTGATGCCCACAGAGGGCGGAGACGCCGCCCGTATTGCCAGAGAACTGACCGCGTTCGCGGCAGGGAAGACGATGGAAGCTCTGCTGCGCGATCCCGGGATGTATGCGTCGGAGAAGGTCGAGGAGACGCTGCAGACCTGTATTTCGGACTATCTGGCAGACAAGCCGCTTGCGTATATCTACGGAAACCGTCCGTTCTACGGACTGGATCTGCTCGTGGATGAGCGCGTTCTGATCCCGCGGGATGATACCGCTGCGGTCACGGAGCTGGGACTTGCGGCCATTGCGGACGTCGATCAGCCGCGCGTGCTCGATCTGTGCACCGGTTCCGGCTGTATCGGTCTTGCACTTGCGCTTCACAACCCCGGTGCGAAGGTAACGCTGGCCGACATCTCGCGCGACGCGCTCGCTGTGGCAAAGGAAAACGCAAAGCGGAACGGACTTTCCAAACGCGTGAGCGTGGTGGAGGCGGATGCCTTTCGGCCCGCGTCTCCGTTTTTGCGGAACTATGATCTTCT
>JAFVWG010000221.1 GCA_017501805.1 Oscillospiraceae bacterium | reverse complement strand
TGCGCACGGCCTGTCCCTTCTGCACGTTGACGCCCGTGCCGGCGATGAGACGCGCATAGGCGCGCAGTCTTGTCTTTTTCATTGGCAAATCCTCTCCTTTGCCATAAGTATACCACAAAATGCGCGATTTGGAACAGGGGTTTTCGCCTGCGGCGAAGGGAAAATGAGCAATGAGAAATTGCGGTGTGCCGCGGAGCGGCATGATTTGGATATTCTCTCCCTCAGCCTCGCATACGCTCGGCAGCTCCCTCGTCAGAGGGAGCCTTCGACGGTGCTGCATTGAAAGGCATAAGCGGCTGAGGCGGCTTATTTCGGTACGCGGATGGTCAGCACGATCTCTTTCTCCGTTTCTTCCCGGCGGCAGCGTGCGCTCAGCCCCGCCATCCGCGCCGTTTTCAGCGAGTGTTCCAGGGCGTTCAGCAGCAGCCGCGTATCCCGCAGGCGAACGCCCTGAAACAGCGGCCGCCGCTTCGGCGTCAGCTCCGCGTCGACGGCCTGCTCGAGCCGCGCCACGGGCCAGCATTCCCGCGCCGCCCGAAACAGCAGCCGCAGACGGTCCTGCGGCGCTTCCAGACGCAGCAGCGCCCGCGCGTGGCGCTCGCTGAGCCCTGTTTCGCGCAGTGCGTCCAGTACCTCCGGCGGATGCTTGAGGATGCGAAGCTTGTTCGCAACGGCGGACTGGCTCTTGCCGATCCGCCGCGCCGCCTGCTCCTGACTCATGCCGTACTGCCGCATCAGCCGCGCAAGCCCTTCCGCCTGTTCTATATAGTCCAGATCCTGCCGCTGCAGGTTTTCAATCAGTGCGAGCAGGCCCGAATCCTGCTCGTCCACGCGCAAAACGATGCACGGTACCTCTCCAAGTCCCGCCATTCGTGCGGCGCGCAGGCGCCGTTCCCCCGCCACAAGCTCCCAACCGTCCTCCGTTCGCCGCACACTGAGCGGCTGCAGTACGCCAAAACAGCGGATCGACTGCGCCAGCTCCCGCAGTGCCTCCGAGTCAAACTGCGTGCGCGGCTGTGCGGGATTCGGGCGGATGCTCGTGACCGGCAGGTAGACGATCCTGCCGCCTTTGGCGTGGAAGCGTCCTCTCCAGGCTTCCACGGTCAAAGCTCCTCTCCTGTGAATTTTTCTCTCTCTCCCGCGAAGAAGCCTACCATATGCCGAACGCAAAAATGCGCGAAAGAACGGAGGAAAACACAAGAAATTGTGTTTTCCTCCAAAAATCTTCACAAGATATTCTATTTATGATAGCGGCTGCCCGCCTGTATGGATTCCGCGCGGTAGAGCTGCTCCAGCGCCATGATCCGCGCCAAGTGGTGCGGAAAGGTCATTTTGCCCATCGAGATGCGCGCGTCCGCGCGGTCCTTGAGCCGCTGTGCCATACCGAAGCTCGAACCGAGCAGGAAGCACGCGCAGGACCTGCCGCCCGATTTGACGCGGGCGAGCTGCTCCGCAAACTCCGGCGAGGAGAGCGGCTTGCCCTCCGGCGTGAAGACCGCCACCCACGCGCCCTTGGGGATCTGCTTTTCCGCCTCGACCGCCTCGCGCTCCAGCGACTGCGCGATCTGCGCGGGGGAGGGATCGTCCGGCAGACGCTGCTCCGGCAGCTCGATGACGCGCAGACTGCAGTACGCGCCCAACCGCTTTTCGTATTCCGCCGCCGCATCGCGGTAGAAGGCCTCTTTTAACTTTCCGACGGCTATGACTGTGATGGAAAACAAATTGGATCAACTCCTACTTTATCCGCGTCCCGAAGGGACATGCGGATTTCATCCGCTGCTTTTCCAGAATTTTCAGAATTCTCGGGCGGTTATAGCGCTGGATGACGATGAACTGCGCGTCGAAGAGCATGGCAAGCACGGCGGTGAGCACAAAGATCCACGTTTCGCCCCAAAGGAGCGAAAACAGGATGCTGAAGAGGGAGATCAGCTCGTTGATCCAGTGGTCGGCTTCGGATTTTGTCATTACGGCGGCAACTTCATCGAGAGAATGATTCCGCAGGTTGAAGGATTCGGGATCGAATGTCAGCGCCTTTCCCTTCCATTTTTTCACCGCAAGCAGCCGATAAAGCCCTTTTTCAAAGCGCTTTTCCCGAAACCACCAACAAGTATGATCCCACGGGATCCGCTTCGACACGTTGCCCAGAAGGATCCTGCCCCAAAAGTGGTAGACGATCATAAAGGCAACGATGCCGACCCACAGGACGGCATTCTTTTCGGTCAGATTTCCGTAATAGAGCGCAAAACAGACCGCCGCCGTCGCCACGGTGACGGCGATCACGATGTACATAAACAAAGCCGGTCCGCTGATGGTGCGTTTTTTCATTGTTGGAGGTCACTCCTTAAATCTCGCTGCCGCAAGGCAACACCTGTGCCCCGCAGGGGCATATCGCGCCGTCAGGCATATCGAGTGCGGAAGCACATATCGAAAATCTCGCAAGAGATTTATATCGATGAATCTGTCCGCACCATAAGTGCGACAGATTCGACATGACTTGTGTGTAGTTTGCGACAGTATTAAGTAATCTTTAAATTAAACTTATTTGTGGGAATTCCGCCCCATCGTAATCCACTGTAAAGTATCGCATCAATATGAGAAATTAGAGATATTGGTATAGCTTCTCTGTATATATCATATTTGTGATTTTCTTCTCCAACAAAAGTGTGAGTGTTTTCGTCTAAGTTTATGAAAGTCTCTAAGGTTATATATTCAAGTAAAAGTGCATCATTTCCCAATACGATATCACCTTTTTCGAAAGAATAAAAAGGATTGGCAAATCCAACATGTTCACTACCATCAATTAAAACACATCTGATTTTCATACCATGGCAACCTTTTATTGTGTTGTTGTTTAAAAGAACTTCTTTGGTTCCTTCTCCGTTAGGTTTGTAGTATGTAATTTTTCTCATTAGTTTTTTTCCTCCCGACATAGTAGCACACAGCACTCCACATGCGGAGTACGCGGGAACAAATCCACGCCTTCGGCGGAGGTGAGGGAATAGCCCTTTTCCGTCAGCAGCTTGACGTCGCGGGCGAGTGTGCCGGGGTCGCAGGAGACATAGACCACGCGGTCGGGGGACATCACCGCGATGGCCTCGATGAC
>JAFVWG010000025.1 GCA_017501805.1 Oscillospiraceae bacterium | reverse complement strand
GTCTCGTAGGGCGCGTGCATGCTCAGCACGGGCACACCGATGTCCACGGTGTCGATGTTGCGCCGCGCCATAAACTTTGCCACCGTGCCGCCGCCTCCGACGTCCGTCTTTCCCATCTCGGCGGTCTGCCACTGCACCCCGTTTTTGTTGAGGATGCCGCGCAGATAGCCCATCGCCTCGGCAGAGGCGTCCGAGCCGCCGGATTTTCCGCCGGAACCGGTGTATTTCTTGATGCCCACGCCGTAGTTGCAGCGTGTGGAATTCCGCTTGTCGTAGACCTCCGAGAAGTTCGGGTCGTAGGCCGCCGTCACATCCGCCGACAGGCAGAAGGAATTGGCATAGCACTCCTCAAGCGGCACATCCTGCGTCCGGCAGAGTGCGGAAACAAAGCGGTCGAACGCGGCGGACTGCATTCCGCTCACACCCTCCGAGCCGATCTCTTCCTTGTCCACGAGCAGGCAGATCGCGGTTTTTTCGGGGATCTTCGGCAGGAGGATCGCGGAAAGCGCCGCAAAGGCGCAGGAGCGGTCGTCGTGACCGTACGCGCCGAGGAAGCTTCTGTCGAAGCCGATCTCCCGCGCGGAGTATGCGGGAACGGCCTGCAGCTCCGCGGAGGCAAAGTCCTCCTCCACGATGCCGTAGCGCTCGTTGAGCAGACGCAGCACCTCAAGCTTCACGCGATCCTTGCCGTCGTCCTCCGCGCAGGGTCTGCCGCCGATCAGCAGATTGAGGGTCTCCGCGGGGATCGCCTCGTTGAGCGGCTTCGCGCCCTGCTGTCTGCCCAGATGCGGCAGCAGGTCCGTGATCAAAAACTGCGGATCGTCCGGCGCGTCGCCGAGCTTCACAAGGATCTTCTCCCCATTTTTCAGCACCACCGCGCCGTGCAGCGCCAGCGGCACGGTCGTCCACTGATACTTGCGGATGCCGCCGTAATAGTGCGTCTTGAAAAATGCCATCTCGTCCTCTTCGTAGAGCGGCGCCGGCTTGAGATCGAGGCGCGGCGCATCCACGTGCGCGACGGCAGCGCACACGCCATCCGAGAGCGGCTTTTCACCGATCACGGCAAGCGCGATGTTCTTTTCCCGATTGACATAGTAGATCTTATCGCCGGGCGCATAGCGCTCTTCCGGCTTCCATGCGCGGAAGCCGTGCGTCTCCGCGAGATACAGCGCAGCGGCAATGCACTCCCGCTCCGTCTTTCCCGCATCGAGAAAGGCGCGGTACTGCGCGCAGTACGCTTCCATCTCCTGCCGCTCCGAATCGGTCAGCAGGTCGTTTCCGTTCTTCTTTTCAAAAAGCAGCTTTTTGCGAAGTTCACTCTCAGCCATTTCGTATGTCTCCCATCAAATGTATTCTTCCAGCGCGGCTTCGGCGGCGGCGAGGAACTCCTCTTCCGTCCCGTTGTTTTCCAGCGCGATTTTGCAATGCTTTCGGAAGTATTCCTCCGTCTTCTGCGCCGCGATGCGCTTTTGCGCACGCGCTTCGTCGATGCCGTCGCGCTGCATAATGCGGCGCAGGCGCGTTTTTTCGTCTGCGAGCACGGCAACGGTCAGCCCGCAAAGCTCCGAAAGCCCGCTGTCCACAAGGTTGATCGCGTCGATGACCGCCATCTCCGTACCGCGGTTTTTCGCCTCCACGAGCAGGCGGCGCACCTCAAGCCCCATATGGTAATAGACGATGGCGTTCAGCCTTCTGAGCCGCGCGGGATCGGAAAACACCGTCTCCGCAAGTGCGGCGCGGTCAAGCGTTCCGTCCGGGGAAAAAGCTTCCCCGAATTCGCGCCGCAGGTCGCTTTGCAGCGCCTCGTCCCGCGCAAGCAGCTCGTCGTACACGCGGTCGCAGTCCAGCACGGCGGCGCCGCGCCCCTGCAGAAATCTCAGCAGGGTCGTCTTTCCGGAGCCTGTGCCCCCGGTCACACCGATCACCTTCATTCCTGCACCTCCACCACATGAAAACCGGCAGCTTTCTTGAGTCGGTTCGTCACGGCAAGTCCAAGCCCCTCAGTATCCGGGCACTGGGCAAAGATCTCCGATACGTCCGTCGCGTCGAACGCGCGCAGGGCGTCAAAAATGCGTCTTGCGTGTTCCTCTCGGTCGGCGGCGGGACCGAGCGCCTCCACCGTGCAGGCGGGAAAACGATCCCGGTATTCCGTAAAGCAGATCACGCCCGTTTTCTCTCCGACCCGTTCGGCGATATATTCCGCCGTCGCTTCGGGATCTCCCGCCACGACCGTCACCGGCGCCTTGGGCGCGTAGTGGCGGTATTTCATCCCCGGCGCGCGGGGCTTTTCTCCCTCTTTCAGCGCGTCCGTGACCGCGCGGTCGACCGCCACCTCGCCGAGTACCTCGCGCAGAGCCTCCAGCGGCAGACCGCCGGGTCTGAGCAGGCGCGGCGGCGTAACGGTCAGGTCTATGATCGTGGACTCCACGCCGACGCTGCACGCGCCGCCGTCAAAGATCGCGTCGATCTTCCCCTGCATATCCTCCAGCATATGCCCCGCCGTTGTGGGGCTGGGTCTGCCCGAGGTGTTGCCCGAGGGCGCGGCGATCGGCACGCCCGCGCGGCGGATCAGCTCCAGCGTCACGGGATGCCGCGGGCAGCGGACGCCGACCGTTTCCAGTCCGCCCGTCGTCCGCAGGGGGACGATCGGATCGCGCGGCAGGATCATCGTCAGCGGTCCCGGCCAGAAGCGTTCGGCAAGACGGCGCGCCGTCTCCGGAACGTCTCCGCAGTAGCGGTCGAGCCAGCCTGCGTCCGGCATATGGATAATGAGCGGATTGTCCTGCGGACGTCCCTTCGCCTCAAAGATGTGTGCAACCGCGTTCTCGTCCAGCGCATTCGCGCCGAGTCCGTAAACGGTCTCCGTGGGGATGCCGACAAGACCGCCCTCCCGCAGGATCGCAGCCGCCTTGTTCAGATTCTCTTCACTTGCTTCCTTGAAAAATACTGTATTCAAATCGTCATCTGCTTTCTCAAACGTTCCGCGGCGGAGCTCACTCCGCGTCTGCCCGAAGCTTTTCCGCCTGTTCGGCGGTCGCCAGCGTGTCGATGATCTCGTCGAGATCGCCGTCCATGATCTGATCGATCCTGTAGAGCGTCAGTCCGACGCGGTGATCCGTGACCCGCCCCTGCGGGAAATTGTAGGTGCGGATGCGTTCGTTCCGCATACCCGTACCGACCTGACTTCTGCGCTGCGCGGTGATCTCTCCCTCCACGCGGGACTGCTCGATCTCATAGAGCTTCGCGGCGAGCATCTGCATACAGCGTTCGCGGTTCTGCACCTGACTTCTCTCCTCCTGGCAGGCAACGACGATGCCGGAGGGCTTGTGGATCAGCCGCACCGCGGAGGAGGTCTTGTTGATGTGCTGACCGCCCGCGCCGGAGGAGCGGAAGACCTGCATTTCAATATCCTCCTGTCGGAGCTCCACCTGCGTCTCGTCCACCTCCGGAAGAACGGCGACGGTCGCGGTCGAGGTGTGGACTCTGCCGCCGGACTCCGTCTCCGGCACCCGCTGCACGCGGTGCACGCCGGACTCATATTTCAGGCGGGAATACGCCCCGTCTCCGACGATCATAAAATCGGCTTCCCTGACGCCGCCCAGCTCCGTCTCGCTGTAGTTCAGCAGTTCCAGCTTCCAGCGCTTGCTCTCGGCGTACATACTGTACATACGGAAAAGGCTGTGCGCGAACAGGGCGCTCTCCTCGCCGCCGACGCCGCCGCGGATCTCCACGATGACGTTTTTCTCGTCGTTCGGGTCTCTCGGAAGAAGCAGGATGCGCAGCTCGTCGCGGAGCGTCTCCATTTCGCGCTTGCCGCGCTCGAATTCCTCGCGGCAGAACTCCTTCATTTCCGCGTCCTGTGCGCCGGAGAGCATCTCCTGCGCGTCGCGGCAGGTCTCCTCCGCACGGAGATAGCTCCGATATGCCATCACGATCGGCTCCAGACGTTTGCTCTCCCGAAGCATCGCGGAGGCCGCGGCGGGATCGTTATAAAAATCCGGCTGCACGGCGCGCTGCTCCATTTCGAGCCATCGCTGCTCAATGTCCCGCAGCTTATCCAGCATTCTCTCCCACTCCTTCCGCACGGAATTTTTCTTCTATTGTACATAACATTCCCACCGCCGTCAAACACCGTCTTAAAAAAACCTTCGCGCATATAATTTTAATCGGAACGGAGGTCTGTGTATGAAACGAATTGTTTGCCTCGTCATTTTCGCGCTGGTTTTCGCGGCGCTCTCCCCCTGCGTGTCCGCAGGCTCGGAAAAGCTTGTCGCGCTGACGCTGGACGACGGTCCTTCCCCTGCCTCGGCAACGCTGCTGGACGGACTTGCGGAGCGCGGCGTGCCCGTCACCTTTTTCCTCTGCGGCTATCGCATCCGGGAGCATCCGACCGTCGTACGCCGTATGGCAAAGGAAGGGCACGAGCTCGGCGTCCACGGCGAGAGCCACGCCTATTTCACCACGATGCCCGCCCCCGTACTGCGACGGGAGCTTGAAAACACGGCAGGAGCGATCGCGCAGCTCAGCGGACGCGAGCCGAAGCTTGTGCGCCCTCCCGGGGGACTGTGCAGCAAAGCCGTCCGTTCCGTCTGCGCGGAGGAGGGTCTGTCCGTCATCCACTGGAATGTCGACCCCTGCGACTGGGACCGCACCGCGCGGGACAAAACCGTTTCCCGCGTGCTGAAAACCGTGAAGGACGGAGACATCGTGCTGCTGCACGATATGAACGAAACCACGGCGAAGAACGTCCTTTTGCTCATCGACGCGCTCCGTGAACGCGGTTTTTCCTTCCGCACGGTCTCCGATCTCGCCGCCGAGCGCAACGCCGCGCTTCTTTCGGGCGGACTTTACGCTGCGTTTCCCGCCACTTTTTTATTGCCACACGCTCTCCCTTGTGCTATGATAAAAAGAGGATAACAATATATTGTCTTGGGAGGGATCCGTTATGGACTACAAGAATCTGCGGAACGGCAGTGATATCCGCGGCGTTGCACTCGAGGGGATCGAGGGGCAGCCTGTCACTCTGACGGAGCAGGCCTGTAAAGATATCGGCAGAGGCTTCGCTCTGTGGCTGAAAAAACGGCTCGGCAAGGACACGCTTCGCGTGGCGGTCGGCCGCGACTCCCGCCTGTCCGGCGAAATGCTCAGCGGGTGGATCTGCGGCGCGATGTGCGCCGAGGGACTCGCGGTCACGGACTTCGGTATGGCGTCCACCCCCGCGATGTTTATGTCCACTGTCACCGAGGGCTATCTCTTTGACGCATCCGTGATGATCACGGCAAGCCACCTTCCCTTCAACCGCAACGGCTTCAAATTCTTCACGAACAAGGGCGGTCTGGAAAAGGAAGACATCGCGGAGATCCTCGTCCTCGCGGGCGGCGACGAGCACACCGGTCTCAAGCCGACCACCCCGGAACAGGGCGAGTTTATGAACGCCTACGCGGGCATCCTTGTCAAGAAGGTCCGCGACGCGACGGGCGAGGAAGCGCCGCTGCGCGGTCTGAAGATCGTCGTGGACGCGGGCAACGGCGCGGGCGGCTTCTACGCCGACTCCGTCCTCAAGCCGCTCGGCGCGGACACCGAAGGCAGCCGCTTCCTCGATCCGGACGGCAGCTTCCCCAACCACGCCCCCAACCCCGAGGACGCGGCGGCGATGGAATCCATCGTCGAAGCCGTGCTGGAGAATAAGGCAGACCTCGGCGTCATCTTCGACACCGACGTTGACCGCGCGGGCGCGGTGCTTCCCGACGGCAGCGAGCTCAACCGCAACCGTATGATCGCCATCCTTTCCGTCATTCTTCTGCGTGAGCATCCGGGAACGACCATCGTCACCGACTCCATCACCTCGACGGGTCTGGCGGCATTCATCGAAAAGCTCGGCGGCGTGCATCACCGCTTCCGCCGCGGCTACCGCAACGTCATCAACGAATCTCTCCGTCTGAACGCCGCGGGACAGGACAGCCAGCTCGCGATGGAGACCTCCGGCCACGGTGCGCTGAAGGAAAACTACTTCCTCGACGACGGCGCGTATCTCATCACGAAGCTGCTCATCGAGCTGGCCCGCAGCAAGAAGCAGGGCTACACGCTCCAGTCTCTCCTTGCCGACCTCGCCGAGCCCGCCGAGGGCAAGGAATTCCGTATGAACATCCTCGAAGAGGACTTCCGCACCTACGGACAGAAGGTCATCGATGAACTCACCGCCTACGCTGCGAAGCAGCCCGGCTGGCAGGTCGCGCCCAACAACTTTGAAGGCGTGCGCGTCAATCTGGACAAGCAGCACGGCGACGGCTGGTTCCTGCTGCGTCTGAGCCTGCACGATCCCCTGATGCCGATGAACATCGAGTCGGACAGCGTCGGCGGTGCGAAGATCATCGCCTCCGAGCTGCTCCCCTTCCTCACCACCTGCGAGAAGTTGGACCTCACCGCGTTCAAGGCATACCTTGCCTGACCACAAAAGGAGTACGATATGAAAAAACAGAGCACACTTTGGATTCTGCTTTGCATGACGCTTCTTCTCACGCTTCTTGTCGGCTGCGGCAAGAAGGAGCCCGTCAACCTTGAGGGTCCCGAAAAGCCCGTCTCGCAGCCTGTCGAGACGGAGCCCGTTCCCGAGCCCGAGCCGATCCGCAATCCGCTCACGGGCGAGGTGCTGCAGGAGGACATCTCCGCACAGCGCCCCTATGCCGTTATGCTCAACAACATCTCCGTCGCGCTGCCGCAGTTCGGTGTTTCGCAGGCGGACATCATCTATGAGGTCGTTGCCGAGGGCGGCGTCACGCGGATGCTCGGCGTCTTCCAGGATGTGCGCAAACTCGGCTCGATCGGCTCGATCCGCTCCGCGAGACCGTATTATATCGACCTCGCGCAGGGACACGATGCCGTGTTCGTCCACGCGGGCGGCAGTCCGCAGGCCTATACCGATCTGCGCAACAAGGGCATCGACCACGTGGACGGCGTCAACGGCAACACGCCCAGTCTCTTCTTCCGCGACAAGGATCGCATCCGCTCCGCCGGCTACGAGCACAGTATGTTCACCACCGGCGAACTGCTGACCGAGGTCTGCGGCTCGATCGACTCCATCCGCAAGACCCACGCGGACGGCTGGAAATACGAGCAGGCCTTCTCCGAGGACACCGTGCCCACGGGTGCGGACGCTCCGCTCGTGCGTGCCTACTTCCCCGGCGGCAAGAAGACCTCCTTTGAGTACGACGCGGAAACGAAGCTCTACAAGGTCTATGAGTACGGCGCGCCCTATGTGGACGGCGCCGACGGCAAGCAGGTCGGCGTGACCAACGTCCTGTGCCTGTTCACGGACGTCAGCCGCATTTCCGGCGACAACAAGGGACGTATGGCAGTCCGTACCACCGGCTCCGGCACGGGCATCTTCGCCTGCGGAGGCAAGTCCGCCGAAATCAAGTGGGAACGCGCCACCGTCAACGATCCCTTCGTCTACACGAATTCGGACGGCACGCCCCTCACCCTCGGCGTGGGACACAGCTTCGTCTGCGTCCTCGGCTCCGACTCCAAGGTCACCCTGACCGAAGAAGCATAATATATAACGCACGCAACACCGGCGGCTGCGAATGCAGCCGCCGGTGTTCTTTACATATACTTTTTTGTCAGCTCAAAGATCACGCCGATCGGGATGAATAAAATTGCAAGGATAATTGCCAGAACAGTCATAGCGTTTTCCTCCTTCGTATACGCTTCTCAGTTCACCACATTCTGCGGTTTTCCCGCGGCGAACGCCCGCAGATTCTCCGCAGAGACCTTCAAAAGCCGTTCGCGTGCGTCCTTCGTCGCCCAGGCGATGTGCGGCGTCAGGAAGCAGTTCTTCGCGCCGAGGAGCGGGCTGTCCGCGGGGATCGGCTCTTTGCAGACCACATCCGCCGCATAGCCGGAAAGTTTTCCGCGCTCCAGGGCATCGGCGACCGCCTGCTCGTCCACGAGCGGACCTCTGCCGGTGTTCAGCAGGATCGCGCCGTCCTTCATCTTCGCGAGCGTCTCCTCGCGGATCAGCCTCTCCGTCTGCTCCGTCAGCGGGCAGTGGAGCGAGACCACATCCGACTCCTCCAGCAGCTCCCCGAGCGAGCAGAAGCGGCAGTGCGCCGTCTCACATTCCGGGCGCACCGTGCGGCTGTAGACCAGCACCTCCATCGAAAATGCCTCCGCGATCTTCGCGACCGTCCGACCGATCGCGCCGAAGCCGACAAGTCCGATCGTCTTTCCCGCGAGACCCACGGGCGCGTAGTCCCAGTAACAAAAATCTTTGCTCGCCGTCCACCTTCCCTCATGCACGGTCGCGGAGTGATGCCCGACGCGGTGGCAGAGCTCCAGCAGCAGCGCGAAGGTCATCTGCGCCACATCGCGGGTCGAGTAGGCGGGAACGTTGCAGACGGCGATCCCCCGTTCCTTCGCGGCGGCAAGGTCGACAACATTATAGCCCGTCGCCAGCACGCTCACGAGCCGCAGCTTCGGACAGGCGTCCATCACGTCCTTCGTAATGAGCACCTTGTTCGTGAATACGACCTCCGCGTCCCCGATGCGCTCCACCGTCTCGGAGGGTGCCGTGCGGTCATAGACCGTCAGTTCTCCCTGCCGCGCGATCTCCTCCCAGCTCAGATCGCCGGGGTTCGCGGTATAACCGTCCAGAATCACGATTTTCACACAGTCGTCCTCCTCAGAAGAATTTCAGCTTTTGTACATCCACGGTCTCGCCGCCGCCGTTTTCCAGATAGTCTAAAAGCGCGTCCGGGTCATTGAACGTGCCGAAGAGGGTCAGATTCGCCTCCCGCATAAACCTGCGCTCGACCGCGGTTTTGAGCATTTCCGTGACGGAATCGTAGTACCCGTCGGTGTTCAGCACAGCGATGGGCTTTTTGTGCCGCTCCAGCTGTCGGAGCGTGAGGATCTCGAAAAACTCCTCCAGCGTTCCGATGCCGCCCGCGGTCATAATGAACGCATCCGCACGGTCCTCCATCAGCTGCTTGCGTTCGCGCATCGTCTCGG
>JAFVWG010000220.1 GCA_017501805.1 Oscillospiraceae bacterium | reverse complement strand
TTCAAAGGATTTTTCAATGAAAAAATGCCGATTTTATCGAAGTTTTTGTCGACACAAATCGACATTCAGGAAAGCTTCTTTGCTTTGTCGCAAGCCGCACGGACCGCCCGCATCACAGTGCCGCGGAAGTGCCCTTCCTCCAGCGCAAGCACACCCTCGATCGTCGTACCTCCCGGACTGCAGACCGCGTCCTTGAGGGCGGCAGGCTCCGCTCCGTCCCGAAGCAGCAACGAGGCCGTCCCGAGAAGCGTCTGCGCCGCAAGAAGCTTCGCGTGCGCACGCGGCAGGCCGCAGGCAACGCCGCCGTCCGCGAGTGCCTCGGCAAACATACAGACAAACGCGGGACCGCAGCCGGACAACGCACAGCCCGCGTCGATGAGCGTTTCGGGAAGCGCCAGAACCTTCCCCGCCTCACCGAGTACGGAAAGGAACGCCGCCTTTGCAGCATCCGTCACATTCTCCGAGCAGGCATAGAGCACCATACCCGCACCGACACCAACGGGAGTATTCGGCATAATGCGGATGAGCGGTGCACCGCCGAGACCTGCCTGAATTTTCTCGATCGGCACCCCGGCCGCCATACTGACCCAGGTCGCACCCGAAGCCTTCGGAAGCAGCGGCTTCAGCTGAGCAAGCAGGTCCGGGAGCACCTGCGGCTTCACGCCGATAAAGATAAGATCGCACGCCGCGGTCAGTTCCTCAAGCGATGCGGTTCGGCAGCCGAGCTCTGCGGCAAGCGCGGAAGCGGTTTCCGCACAGCGGTCAAAGAGAACAAGCTCGGCACCGCATTTCGCGGCGGCGCGCGCAAGCGCTCCGCCCATATTTCCCGTTCCGATAAAACCGATTTTCATAGCTCTCTCACCTCAAAGCGCATCGATCAGAAGATCGCGCGGCGGAATGTGCGCCGAAAGGACGATGTGCGTGCTTGTGCGGCCGTAGGTCTGGATTCTCGTCAGGAACGCGTCCAGCTCCGCAGTGCTGCGGAAAACCGCCTTGAGGATCTGCGAGCACGCTCCTGTGACGGACGAACATTCCAGAACATTCGGGCAATCCAGAAATTCGTTGTGGAATTTTTCCTTCAGCGTCGGGACCATTTCCACGGTTATGTAAGCGGTGACGTGATAGCCGAGCTTTTCGCGGTTCAGCTCCATGCTGTAGCCGCTGATGATGCCTTCCCGCTCCAGCTTCGCGATACGAATCGAGATCGCGGGCGAAGAAAGACCGATCCTGGCAGAGATGTCCTTGATGGGCATGCGCGCGTTTTCCTGCAGACTCTGAATGATTTTCTTATCGATTGCATCCATAGGAAAGCCACCTTCTTTTCTTTAAGTGTCACCCTTATTTTGCCAACATTTTTTTAAATCGTCAAGCAAAACTTACATTTCTTTTCATTCGACGCATAATTTTCATTCGTAACATTGTCAATATGGCAAACATTTATAAGCAGAAACAGCACTCAAAACGAACGATCGCGGCGAATTTTTACTCAAACATTCAAATTTCATTTTTTCATTCCGGCAAGGTATCCCGCAGCCGAAAAAACACAGCAGGGGTCATTTGCCCCTGCCGTGTGTGTATGATGATTCTTTTCCGCCATGTGCGGATATATCCTCAAAAACGGATATATCCGACGCCGTCGATGATCTCGATCTTCGTTCCGTAAGGCTCGGAAAGCTTTGCCAGATACCGCAGAGTCTCCTCGCTCTTGTTCATAACGGGGCGACCTTTTTGTGCTCTGGATTTTTCCATATTCAGCGTCACGGGATAGAGCTGAACTTCCGTGATCCTGCCGTCTTCCATCGTCCACGCCGCCATAACGGAGTTCCAGATCTCCGGCAGGATGCCGTAACCTGCGGTGCCGTTCTTGCTGCGGCGATCCATATACTCGCCAACCTTCATATCGGGGCTGTAGCCCTTGTTTACATAGGCGTCCCACGGCTGATATTCAACCGTTTCCGTTTCGAAGATGTAGTTGCCGATGGAATAGAAGATCAGGCCGTCCTTATAACGCTCAATGCCCTGCAGCTCGTGCGGACCGTGACCGATGATCACATCCGCACCGGCATCGATGCAGTTGTGGGCAAATTTCTCGATGAATTGAGACGGAATATTCGTCTCTCGCTCGTCGTAGAAGTGGCTGTGGATGCTTACAAGAACAACATCGGCCTGTTTCTTCGCTTCCTTGATCCGCTGCACCATACGTTCCATATCGCCTGCGTGGGGAACGGATTCCACCCAGCAGTGATCGTCCAGAACGAATCGGTCGGCGCCGAACGGGAAAACACCTTCAGCATACGGCGCGGTGTAGCCCAGCGCAATGCTGCGTTCGGTGGAGGCGTTTACCTTCGTGACCTCAGCAAGCTCCCGGACCATATCGTAATGCTCCTTGTCCACGTGGAACCGCTTCAGCATACGCATCGGATTTGCGCCGGGGCGTCCGGGAAGATCCTCCGTTTGTGCGCCTGCGCGGGCAGACTCATTCTTGGAGGAATTGCAGGCAAGCAGAGCCACGCGGGCATGCTTGGTTTCCAAGTAGCACGCCTTGGACGCATCTCCCAGATCCTTGCCCGTTCCTGCAAAGATCATATCTCTCTTCTTCAGATGCTCGATCGTTGCGAGAACACCGCTCTGACTGTAGTCGCAGGAATGGTTGTTGGCTGTGTTGAAAAGGTTGAAGCCGTATTCCTTCATATCGTCAAGGATCCGCGGATCGGACATCGCCCAGGTGCCTCCGCTGGTGGCAGCCGGAATGCCCTCACGGTCATGGAAGGTGCTTTCGAGATTCAGAAAGGCTACATCGTGCGCTTTTACACACGCCTGAACCTCAGCAAAGCCTTCATAACCGCCCTTGGGAAGACGTTTTGTCGCAAATGCGTCACCGGCCGCAATGAACGTTGTTTTTGCCATAACTGAATACCCCTTTCCGTATTACGCAGGACTTTTTCTTTATATTATATAAAGCTGTTCATACCAACACAGATTATAGAGTCAGAATATGCGGATTGTCAACACCGACAAGGCTTTTTGTCATAGAAATGCTCACCTATAAACAATAGGTGAGCACCGATGCTTTTTTATCCCGCTGCCTGCAGCATATTTTCTATATAAATTCCATAGCCCGTGTCGGGCGAGTTGACAAGGACATGCGTCACTGCGCCGACGAGCTTGCCGTTCTGAATGATCGGTGAGCCTGACATTCCCTGCACGATCCCGCCGGTCAGTCGGAGCAGTTCCGGGTCGGTGATGCGCAGCAGAAGGTCTCTGCCCTCGGGTTTTTCCGGTCCGTACACTTTCAGGATCTCTGCGGAGTAGCTGCGGATGCTGCTTCCCTCAACATTGGCGCAGATCTCCACGGGACCGGGTCGGATCTCCGCGCGTTCCGCAACGGGAATGGGCGCGATCCCGGGCGCATCCATCGTGCCGAACACACCGAAGCGGGTATTGCTTTTCAGCAGACCTTCAATATGATCGGTGCGAAATGCCCCCGAAAGCTGTCCCGCGGTGCCGCTCTTCCCTTTTACCACATCCGCAACGGAGGATTCCACGATGACGCCTCCCTTGATGGGCACGAGCTCTTTGCCGGTCGGATCGGTGATGCCGTGCCCCAACGCCCCGAAGGAATGATCCTCCGGATCATAATAGGTCACCGTCCCGATTCCCGCCACGTGATCACGGACGGAGATGCCGATGCGTTTTTCGCCGTTGATCTCCTGCGGCTCTACGACCGTCTCTTTTCCGTGATCCAGCGTCAGCTTTACAGTGCCCTCCTTTGCGGCGGCGGACAGGTCCTTTGCAGAGCGCAGAGGATCTCCGTTCACCGTCAGCAGGATATCTCCCTCTTTGATCCCGCTGCGGCTTGCGGGAAGTCCCTGCTCAACAGAGGTGACGATCAGTCCGTCGATCTCCGCACGGATCCCAACGGTATTTCCGCCGGGGATCAGATACTTTTCTGCCGCCGCAAAGCCGCTCAAGAGAAGCACAGCAGAAATCAATAATGCTGCATTTCGAATTTTAACCGTTAATTTCAAGCGATCCCTCCTTTCAAAAAACGCCGCTCTTGTAATATGCCCACTCTTTAAAATCTTTTCGCACCTAATTTTGTTATACACGCCATATTCGACGGCGAATTCCAAATTCAAGCGACAAAAACGACCGCAGAACGCTCGTTCTGCGGTCGTGGTAATTTAATTCTCGGAAGTAAGATTCTGGCAATAGCGAAGCAGCGGATAAAACGCTTTCAGCGTTTCGCGCACCTCTGCGGCCAGTTCGGGTGAAAAGAGCTTTTCAGAAACAGGCTCTTCGCGGATCGCGCAAAGATTTTTGAGCTGGAAGATGCGATCAAGCCGTTCATCCGGACAGGGACGCTTGCGAACATATTCGTCTCCGGTGACAGGGATGCCGCTCTTCTTCTCCGCCGTACGCAGAAGCTTCAGAAACGCATCCGGCCCGGCGGCGATCTTCGCGCGAAGCGCGTTCATCACGGCAACGGGCGGCGCATAGAGCAAAAAGCCGTAGCGATATCCTTCCGGCATAATTTCAAAACAAAGGCAGGGCTCCTGCATCCACCATTTGCTGTCCTGTCGGATACAGGTCCAGAGGCTTTCCTTATAGGGCACAGGCTGCGGGATGCGCATATCGCGGTAGATCCGCGAGGTCTTGCAGATCATCCCCGGCTGTTTGATAAACGGCTCGGAGATCTCCGCCGCAAGCGCCTTCATCGGCTCATAGAGGTATCGGATGTAGTCCTGCTTATGCTCCATAAACCATTCGCGATTGTTGTTCATTCGTATTCCCCAAAGGAAATCAACGGTTTCCGGGGAAAAGCCTTCAAACATAGTGACTCCTCAATTCGCGTTTCTGAGTTTGCGGCAAATCCTTCCGAGGATGCCGCGCACGCCTCGCTCTAAGCAGCGAAGCGGATAAATCAGCCACCAGCCAAAACCGTAGAGCCGCACGGAAGTTTCCTGTACGCTGTGCTCTTTTCCTTCGCGGTAAAAGGCGGTCATTTTTCCGATGACCTGCATATCCTTCACGCCGTATTCGTTCACGATCTGATTGTCTCCACGGAGAATGTATCCGTTTTTCCGTTTTCCGACAACCCGGTGCAGGACCGTATCCCCGTTTGCGCGGCGGTAAAGGATCACATCCAGAAGACGCACGGTCTCGCAGGGGCGGATGACTACAACATCCTGATCCTGACGGAGAAGCGGCAGCATGCTCGTGCCCACAGGCGGACCGGCAAAGTAGCCGTATTTTTCCAGTGCATCCTCACAGCGTTCCAGTATCATTCCAGGCACCCGATTTCCTCCAGCTTCCGCAAAAAATCCGCAGTATCTTCAGCTGCAGAGGTCTCGTCCGCACCGAACTCCTTTACCAGCATCGCGGCAAGCTCCGCTTCCTCAGCGCCGTTTTCGAGCATTTTCCAGAGCGCAGCACCGGTCGTATTCAGGCGAAGCATTCCGTGAAAGTCCGACGCAGCGGCGCCGCAAGGCACGACAACAGTTTCACCTGCGACCTCGCAGAGCATAAAATTCCGATTGACCTTCATATTACCCCTCCCCACGCATAACGCGGTATACAGTCTCCGCCGCATTCGGCTCCATAATTACACCGACTCGATAGACAAAGCCGCCTGCAACAAGTTTGTCGATACAGCCAAGCAGAGTCTGCATCTGCGACTTTGCATAGGGTCTGATCGTCTGATCCAGAACGCCGAATATTGCAGCCGTACCGGAGAGACGCTCCGCAAAATTCACATCGCTGCGCTGCAGAATTCCGATCCCTCGGAGAACGGCTCTTTCATTGCGATTGAGCGACGTCTTGCCGCTCCACGGCGTGCCGTAGGCATAGCAAGTGCCGTCGATCCAGCGAAGCGCGGGCTTGTCATCATTCAAAATGAACGCGCGATCGCCAAATCGTTTCAGCCAAAGCTGCGTATGCGTAGATTTTCCCGTTCCGCTCGGCGCAGAAAAGAGATA
>JAFVWG010000219.1 GCA_017501805.1 Oscillospiraceae bacterium | reverse complement strand
TTCCCAGCCGTATTTTGCGCAGATCTCCGCCCACGCCGCATCGTCGATGTCCTCGTCGGCAAAGAGCTTTCTGCGGTCGCCGTCCGTGATCTTCCGCTTGACGACGCAGGGATTTCCCGCCGCCACGACCCAGTCCGGAATATCCCGCGTCACGACGCTTCCCGCGCCGATCACCACGTTGCTTCCGATATGTACGCCGGGCAGGATCGCGCTGTGACCGCCGATCCAGACATTGTCTCCGATCGTGATCGACTTTCCGTATTCGTAGCGGCTCGCACGCGTCATAGGATGCACGGGGTGTCCCGCCGTGTAGATCCCGACATTCGGCGCGATGAAGCAGTTGTCACCGATGGTGATGGAAGCGGTATCGAGCATCGTGCAGTTGTAGTTCACGTAGAAATTCTTTCCCACGCGGATGTGCTTCTTGAAGTCACAGTAAAACGGCGGCGTGATCACCGCGCCCTCGGGCGCATCGATCAGCTCGTGCATGATCTTTGCGATCGCGTCGGCGTCCGCCCAGTCGCAGGAATTGAGCTTCTGCACAAGTCTGCGGACCTCGCCCACCTCTTCCATAACGGTGTCGTCCACCTTATACGCCATTTCGGCGTTCATTCTCTCCAGATTGTTCATCGGTCTTTCCTCCGTGTGTTATCCGCAATGACAGATCCCTGCATACTTACCAGTATGCCGACAGATCCCCATCGTCGCTATAAACAACTTCGTACCCTAGGACTTCTAATATGGCCCCTAAATCTTCCATATCATACTTGTCTTCCGTGTGATATTTGTCGACAAAATAATCAAAAATATCTTTCTTGTTGCTAGTATGAATATCACGCCATTCATACCCGCCGATTAGGTGCATAATTAGAACTCTTTCAGCAACATCCACCGGATAATAATCAACACGGTCAAATATCGATCTTTTATCGGAATAGTTGCCAATATCAACGCAGGCAATAGCATATTCATATTCTTCTAGTATTCCCAAGCTTATAAAAAAGTCAGAAACACTCCACCCTCTTATGTCCGCAGCCACATTTTCATCGTCGTATTTGAGCCTATTTAATTTCAAAAACAGTTCAACAACTTCATTTTGGTCAGCGGAATCCATTTCCACATAAATTGAGTACCAATAGGAATTTACTTTTCCAAGCAATTTTTCAAATCTTTTGTTGTTGTCTGTAATCCTATAAAACGTAGACAAAGTTGAAACGCTATAACATTCTAAGCTTGACTGCAAATTCTCCTCAAAAGCGGACAAATCGTCACCAATATAATTCTCGTAGTTGAAGCTTGTTATAGCAATCGCGCCACTTTCTTTGAACTTACTATAAAAGCCTTCCAAAACCGAAATATTTATTGCAAAATTGAGATTTTGTGCATCATTGTACCCAGCGCTTGTAATACCAATAACCTCATTTTTCCGGTTCAGCACAACTCCACCCGAACTCCCGTGTGATATTGGCGCACTTATACGGATTTGTTTTTTATCATCGACATTGCTGATTATGCCTTCGGATACGGTATTAAGTTCTCCTTTGGGGCTTCCGATCGTTGTCACGCGATCTTTTGTTTTGATCCTGTCCCCATCCCCCAATGCCAGCGGCCTTAATTTCCCGTCAATTTGCAAAACCGCCAGGTCTTCTTTTTTGTTGAATAGAACTATGCCTGTTACAGTAATTGTCTCACGCTCATCTGTAGTTACTGTAATAGTTCTTGCGCCCTCAATCACATGGAAATTTGTTACTATCCAGTCGTTTTCATACGCGCAAAACCCGCTTCCGGTTGCCACAAGGGTCTCTTCTTCGTCGTATACGTTCACCGCAACAACAGAATCTTTGATTTGCTCAATATTCTTTGTCGGTTTAAGAAACAATGCGCCAAAAATCACACAGAAAAAGACTGCCGCAATCGTTGCAATATGGAAACCCTTTTTACTTTTACCGGATTCTTTGTTTTTCGGTGCATTTTGAGAAGCGCTTGTATCTCTTGTATGGGCGTTCTGTGTTTCAGCAGTATTTTTTTCATTCTTCTTTTTCAAAAAGGCATCGTATTGTGCTCTTTTTGCAGCATCAGAAAGGATACTATAAGCGACATTTATTTGCTTCATTTTTTCTTCTGCTTCGTTTCTGTCGCCTTGAAATACATCTGGATGATATTTTTTTGCAAGAGCTTTATATGCCATTTTAATGACTTCCTCGGAGGCGTTTTCAGAAATTTCCAATATCTCATAATATGTCATAATGCGTACACCTCCAAGGGTTTGTTATCCGTTTTCGATCGCCTCGCAGACGAGGTCGGTCAGCGTCGGATGGATCATACGA
>JAFVWG010000218.1 GCA_017501805.1 Oscillospiraceae bacterium | reverse complement strand
TTTTGCATCAGTTTTCGGTGAAATCGCAGACCTTTGCGGCACAACCCCTCCGCCTCGCTGTTGCTCGGCACCTCCCCTTACACAGGGGAGGCTTTGGGAACACGAAGCCGAATTGGGACTTTATTTCTGCCGGGGCAGGACGGTCACGAAGCAGACGGCGGCAAAGAGCAGCGTCGCTGCGGAGGTGACAAGCGCCGCGGGAAAGGGGCGCGTGGGGAAGATAAGCCCTGCGGCCTCGTGTGCGTTCAGCACACCGAAGACAGCAAAAATGGCAAAGCTGAGGCGGCGGAGGACGCTTGTCGGCAGATTGTTTCTGAGCAGCAGTCCCGCGACCAGTCCCAGTGCGTCCGCAAGGATCAGCCCCAGTGCGCAGCCGAGGAAGATCGCCGCGGCATTCACAAAGGCACCGTCTGTGTAGGAGGCTGCCAGGGTGACGCCGGTGAGCTGCGTTTTATCGCCCAGCTCACCGATGAAGAAGGTCAGAAAGATCGCCGCGACCGGTCCGAATTTTCCCACGGAGCGTTCCTTTTCCTCTTCGTCGTCCTCGCCGCGCAGATTGCTCCACGCGAACCAAAAGAATGCCGCGGCGGCGATGGATTTGATGATCCGCAGATCGATATAGCTGCTCAGCGCCGCGCCGATCGCGACTGCGAGAAGGCTCAGAAGCGCCGTTGCAAGCCAGGTACCGGTCAAAATCTGCCGTATTTTGTACTTGCCCGCCATCGCGACGAGCAGAAGCTGGGTTTTGTCTCCCATTTCGGCGAGGAACACCGTGCTGAAGGTAAGAAAGAGAATGTTCCAAAAGGTCAACCGGAAGCCTCCCGACCGTTATGATTTGCACGTGCCGCCCGCGGACGACAGGAAGCGGCGGAACGCCGCCCGTCCCTCCGGGTCGCGCTTGAAGACGCCGCAGCAGGCGAGCACCTGCGCGAACACCGCGCCGACCTCTCTGCGGAGGTCCTCGTCGACCGTCTCGGCGCGGATCGCTCCACGCGCGCGCAGTTCATCGATCCAGTCCGCGTGCTTGGCGGTCATTTCATCCGCGCGCAGGTCAGCGCCTGCGAGGAACAGCTCCCGGATCCGTCCCAGCTCCGCCTTGAGGCGGGAGGGCAGAACGGCGAGACCGAGCACCTCGATCAGACCGATGTTTTCCTTTTTGATGTGGTGGTACGGCTCGTGCGGATGGAAGAGCCCCAGAGGATGCTCCTCGGTCGTCAGATTGTTCCGCAGCACGATGTCCAGCTCGTACTTGCCGTCCTTCCGACGGGCGATCGGGGTCACCGTGTTGTGCGGCTCACCGTTCGTTTCGGCGAAGATCTGCACGCTTTCGTCGGTATACGCCGCCCACGCTGTGAGGAGCTTCTGCGCAAGCAGGGTCACCCGCTCACGGTTCGCTCCGCGCAGACGGATGACGCTCAGCGGCCATTTGACGATGCCCGCTTCGACATCCGCGAAGCCGTCGAAGGAGAACGTCTCCTCCACGGGTGCGGTCTCCATCGCAAAGACGTAGCGACCGCCCTGGAAATGCTCGTGGGAGAGGATGCTGCCGCCTACGATGGGAAGCCCCGCGTTCGAGCCGATGAAGTAGTGCGGGAAGGCATCCAGAAAATCAAAGAGCTTTCCGAAGACCCGACCATCCACACACATCGGGGTGTGTTGGGAATTGAAGACGATGCAGTGCTCATTGTAGTAGGTATAGGGCGAATACTGCCAGTACCAGGGCGCTCCGGCGATCGTGACCGGCAGGATGCGGTGATTGCTCCGACCCGGGTGGTCGATGCGTCCCGCGTAGCCCTCGTTTTCTTCGCAGAGCATACACTTGGGATAGGACACCTGCGGTGCGTGCAGCGCGGCGGCGACGTCACGCGGGTCCTTCTCCGGCTTGGAGAGGTTGATCGTGATATCGATCTCACCGTATTCGCTGTCGTATTTCCAGCGCACATCGCGCGCGATGCGCGCGGCGCGGATATAGCCGGTCGAGCGGCAGAAGCGGTAGAAGAAATCCGTCGCCTGCTCGGGCGCGTTTTGATATGCCTCGCGGAAGGTGCGGCGCACCTCGCTCGGACGCGGTGTGAGAACGCCCATAAGCTGCGCATCGAAACGGTCGCGCGAGGCGGTCGTGTCGGTGATCAGACCCTTTGCCGCGGCAAAGTCCTCCAGTCCTTTCAGGATCTCCTCAATGTCCTCGGTCAGAGGCGTCTGCGCGGGCGCACAGGCATCCTCGCCGAGGAAGTCCAGCAAACGGTTCTGCGCCCAGATGCGGTCGTCCTCCGCGATGAGACCCTCGCGGAGCGCGTATGCGATCAAGCTGTCCAGATAAGGCTGCATCGTCCTTCACCTCTTGTTTTATTTCGTGTAGCCGGGCTTGCCCAGCAGACGGAACATATTCTTCTTGTAGGCTTCGACGCCCGGCTGATTGAACGGGTTCACGCCGGTCAGTGCGCAGGAGACGGCGCAGGCGTGCTCGAAGAAGTAGAACAGTTCGCCCAGCGAGGTC
>JAFVWG010000217.1 GCA_017501805.1 Oscillospiraceae bacterium | reverse complement strand
CCCTCTGACGAGGGAGCTGTCAAGCCGCTTGCGGCTTGACTGAGGGAGAGACGATCCAATCCGTGCCGCTCCGCGGCACACCGCAATTCTGCATTCTGCATTCTGCATTCAAAAAGCCGAGAGCGTCAGCTCTCGGCTTTTTCTTTACCCAAATATACCTTTTTTCTTGCTTTTTCCGCCGCTGCCCGCTTCCGCGAACTTCTGCAGCAGTTCCTTCTGTTCCTTGCTCAGCTTGGTCGGCGTCTTGACCACGACGGAGACGAACTGATCGCCGCGCGTATTATAGCCGATCCGCGGGATACCCTTTCCCTTGAGGCGGAAGACCGTTCCGGTCTGCGTGCCCTCGGGGATGGTGTAGCGCACCTTTCCGTCGAGCGTCGGCACTTCGACCTCTGCGCCGAGCGCCGCCTGCGGGAAGGTGATCGGCATCTCGTAGATGACGTCCGTTCCTTCGCGGCGGAAGTCCTTATGCGGCTGAACCGACACTTCCACGAGCAGATCGCCGTTCGGACCGCCGTCGGAGCCGACATTGCCCTCTCCGCGCACACGGATGGACTGTCCGTCGTCGATGCCGGCAGGGATGTTGATCTCAAGCTTCTTGTTTTTCCGCACCTTGCCCTTTCCCTTGCAGGTATTGCAGGGATCGGAGATCAGCTTGCCCGTGCCGCCGCACTTGGGGCAGGGCGAGGTCTGCGCGAATGCGCCGAAAGCGGTCTGCCGTGTCACACGGACGCTGCCGGTGCCGCGGCACTGGTCGCAGGTCTGCGGCGAAGTTCCCTCCGCGCAGCCGTTTCCGCCGCAGGTCGAGCAGTTTTCCACACGGCTGACCGTGATCTGCTTCTTGCAGCCGAACGCCGCCTCCTCAAAGGTGATGCGCACGTCCGAGCCTATGTTCTGTCCCTTGCGCGGACCGGTCTTTCGTGCGGACTGTCCGCCGAAGCCGCCGCCGAAGAGATCGCCGAAAATATCACCGAGGTCTCCAAATCCGCCGAAGCCACCGCCAAAACCGCCGCCGAAGCCGCCCGCGTTGGGGTTGAAGTTGGGGTCGACGCCGGCAAAGCCGAACTGGTCGTAGCGCGAGCGCTTCTCCGGGTCGGAGAGCACCTCGTGTGCCTCGTTGACCTCCTTGAACTTCGCCTCGGCGGTCTTGTCGCCGGGGTTCATATCCGGATGGTACTTCTGCGCGAGCTTGCGGTACGCCTTCTTGATTTCCGTATCGGAGGCGTTTTTCTCCACGCCGAGGACCTCATAATAATCTCTCTTGTTTTCGTCTGCCATAGTTTTCACCTCTCAGGTGACGCTCCGAAACACAGGCAAGCCTCCCCCGATGGGGGAGGCGCCCGTTAAGGGGTCATTACTTGTTGTCGTCGTCCACGACTTCGTAGTCCGCGTCGACCACGCCGTCCTGCGGCGCGGCGCCGGCGCCCGCCTGCGCGGTCGGGTCACCCTGCGGCGCGGCGTTCTGATAGAGCTTTTCGCTGATGGCGTAGAACGCCTTCTGCACTTCTTCGGTAGCCGCCTTGATCGCAGCAACGTCCGTGCCCTTGTTGGCTTCCTTCAGCTTTTCCACAGCAGCGAGGATCGGCGCTTTTTCGCTCTCGGAGACCTTGTCGCCGAGCTCGCCGAGGGTCTTTTCGGTCTGGAAGATCACCTGATCCGCAGCGTTGTGCGTGTCGACCTCTTCGCGGCGGGCCTTGTCTTCCGCGGCGAACTGCTCGGCTTCCTTAACAGCCTTGTCGATGTCCTCCTTGCTGAGGTTGGAGGAAGCGGTGATCGTGATCTTCTGCTCCACGCCCGTGCCGAGATCCTTCGCCGAGACGTTCACGATGCCGTTCGCGTCGATGTCAAAGGAGACTTCGATCTGCGGAACACCGCGCGGCGCGGGAGCGATGCCGGTGAGCTGGAACTTTCCGAGCGTCTTGTTGTAAGCCGCCATTTCGCGCTCGCCCTGCAGGACGTGCACTTCAACGGAGGTCTGTCCGTCCGCTGCGGTAGAGAAGACCTGGCTCTTCTTGGTGGGGATGGTGGTGTTGCGCTCGATGAGCTTGGTGAACACGCCGCCCAGGGTCTCGATGCCGAGGCTCAGCGGAGTGACGTCGAGCAGGAGCAGACCCTTGACGTCGCCGCCGAGGACGCCCGCCTGGATCGCCGCGCCGAGCGCGACACACTCATCGGGGTTGATGCCCTTGAAGCCTTCCTTGCCGGTGATCGCCTTGACGGCGTCCTGCACGGCGGGGATGCGGCTGGAGCCGCCCACGAGCAGGACCTTGCTCAGATCGCTCGCGGTGAGACCCGCGTCGCTGATCGCCTGCTTGACGGGGCCGGTGGTCTGCTCGACCAGATGCGCGGTCAGCTCGTTGAACTTCGCACGGGTCAGCGTAACATCCAGATGCTTCGGGCCGTTCGCGTCCGCGGTGATATAGGGCAGGTTAATGTTGGTGGTGGTCACGCCGGAAAGCTCGATCTTCGCCTTTTCGGCAGCTTCCTTCAGGCGCTGCATGGCAGCCTTGTCGGAAGACAGGTCGATGCCTTCGGTCTTCTTGAACTCCGCAACGAGGTAGTCCATCACGCACTTGTCAAAGTCGTCGCCGCCGAGGCGGTTGTTGCCGGCTGTAGCCTTTACCTCTACCATGCCGTCGCCGATGGACAGGACCGAAACGTCGAATG
>JAFVWG010000216.1 GCA_017501805.1 Oscillospiraceae bacterium | reverse complement strand
TGGGCATCCAAAACCCTTTTCTTTTTGCAAGAGTCCCAATTCGACTTCGTGTTTCCGCTTATGAAGCGCCTGCAAAGGCTCCCCTGTGTAAGGGGAGCTGTCAGCCGACAGGCTGACTGAGGGGTTGTTTCAGCCTGGTTTTGTCAATCCCTCCGCCCCTTCGGGGCACCTCCCTTTACACAAGGGAGGCTTTACGATTGTGCTCAGCTACGGGGACACAAAAGGAAAGTGGGAGTTGCAAGAAAAAAGAAAACGGGGTTTGAGAACGGTCCCTTTTGGATGGACAATCCTTCCGTCATACAAGTGCGGCTTTGGAACGGGCGGAGGTTGTTTTGTCCGTGCGGGATATGATATAATATGTATCAATTACAGGAATAACTTGGAATCGAGGAAGAACTATGGACTACAAGATCCTTGCCGTGGGCGATGTTGTCGGCACGCCGGGCGTGGAGATGCTGCGCAGACGGCTGCCGGAGCTGCGGAGGCAGACGGGCGCCGATTTTGTGATCGTCAACGGCGAAAACGCCGCGATGGTCGGTCTGACCCCGCGTCAGGCGGAAACGCTTCGTGATGCGGGCGCGGATGTCATCACGCTCGGAAACCACACATGGAAATGCCGCGAGATCTGCGACTATCTTGACGACTGCTCCGCGATCCTGCGCCCCGCAAACTACGCCCCGGCGCTTCCGGGACGCGGCTGGGGCGTCTATACGACCGCGCGCGGCAATGAGATCGCCGTGGTGAATCTGCTCGGAAGGCTGAATATGGAAGTGGGTCCCGACAATCCCTTCCACAAGATGGATGCGATTCTGGAAAAGCTGGGAAAGACCCCGGTTTTTGTGGACTTCCATGCGGAGGCGACCTCGGAAAAGCAGGCGCTCGGCTGGTATCTGGACGGACGCGCCGCCGCTGTGTTCGGCACGCACACGCACGTTCCCACCGCCGATGCGCGGGTGCTGACCAAGGGAACGGGCTATGTGACCGACCTCGGGATGACCGGTCCGCGGGATTCCGCGCTCGGCGTCTGCGCGGAGCAGTCCGTCGCGCTCTTCCGCGGGGAGCTGACGAGCCGCTTTGAGGCGGCGGAGGGGCCTTGTATGCTGAACGCCGTGCTCTTCACGATGGACGGAACAACAAACCGCTGCCGCAAGGCGGAAAGGGCGGATGTATATGATTAAATTTCTGCACGCGGCGGATTTGCATCTGGATGCGCCGTTCAGCGACCTGCCCTCCGCCGAGGCGCGTGCGCGGCGGCAGGAGCAGCGCGGGCAGCTCGCGGAGATCGCGGAGCTTGCCAATGCCGAGCAGTGCGATCTGATGCTTCTCGCGGGCGATCTGTTCGACGGCGCGGCGGTCTATCCCGAAACCCTTGAGGCACTTCGGTCTGCGCTGGCGTCCTTCCGTGGGCGCGTGTTCATCGCCCCCGGCAATCACGACTGCCTGCGGCGCGGAAGCGCCTATCTCACGGCGCAGTGGCCGGAGAATGTACATATTTTTACTACGGACACGATCACGGTGGAGGAGATCCCCGAGCTCGGCTGCCGCGTTTACGGCGCGGGCTTCACCGCGATCGATCAGCCGCCGCTTCTGGAAGGCTTCCGCGCGGCGGAGGATGACGTCGTTTCCGTTATGGTGCTGCACGGAGACTGCCTGAACGCATCGAGCGATTACAACCCGATCTCTGCGGAGCAGATCGCCGCGTCCGGGCTGGACTATCTGGCGCTCGGACATATCCACAGGCGCGGAGAGCTGCGCTGCGGAGGAACGCTCTGCGCATGGCCCGGCTGCACGATGGGGCGAGGCTTCGACGAGACGGGCGAAAAGGGCGTTCTGATCGGTCAGGTCGAAAAAAATGCCTGCGAGGTCCGCTTTGTCCCGCTCTCCGCCAGACGCTATGAAGTGCTGACCGTTCCCGTGGGAGATGACCCGCTTGCCGCGGTCGAAGCGGCGCTTCCCCGGGACACCGCCCGCGATATTTACCGCATCGTGCTGACGGGACCGTCGCAGCCGATCGATGTGAATGCGCTGTATGATGCGCTCAGGACACGCGTTTCCGTTCTGCAGATCCGGGACCGCACCACGCCGCTCGTCGACCTTTGGGCACAGCGCGGCGAGGACACGCTGCGCGGGCAGTTCCTTTCCCTGCTGTACGAGAAGCTGACTGCCGCGAAGACGGAGGAAGAAAAAGAGACGATCTGTCTGGCGGCAAGGCTCGGACTGGATGCGATGGAAGGCAGAGAGGAGGATGCGCTGTGATCCTTCGAAAACTGACGGCGACCTACGGCAAGCTCGACCACGAGACGCTGGAGCTCACGGATGGGCTGAATATTCTCACCGCGCCGAACGAGTGGGGCAAGAGCACATGGAGCTCCTTCCTGCTTGCGATGTTCTACGGGGTGGACGCCTCCGAGCGCAGCAGCGCCAAAACGGGGCGTATTGCAGAAAAGGACAAATATCTGCCGTGGAGCGGCAAGGCGATGTCCGGCTCTGTCGAGCTGACGTGGAAGGGTCGGAATATCACGATCCAGCGCACGACCAAGGGCAGAGTGCGCCTCGGCGTCTTTGAGGCCTTCGACACCGACACCGGTGAAAAGCTCCCGCAGATCACAGCGGAAAACTGCGGTGCGATGCTGCTCGGCGCGGAGCGCTCGGTCTTTGTGCGCAGCGCTTTCATCGGGCAGTCCGCCATCGCGGTGACCAAGGATGCCGAACTGAACAAACGGCTGCACAGCCTTGCCTCTGCGGGCGAGGAAACGGTGAGCTGCATCGATACGCAGGACCGACTGAACAAATGGAAAAATCACGTCCGGCACAACAGGACCGGACTTCTGCCCGAAGCGGAGGCGTCACTCGCATCCGTTTCCGAAAAGCTGAATGCCATCCGCGCGCAGCGCGAGGACGCGCTGGACTGTGCGGATCGGAAGCTCCGTCTGGAGGAGCGGGAGCGGGAGCTCGTGCGCATCTGCGACAGTCTGCGTGCGGCTGAGCTGAACAAACGGCGCGCACAAATGGACGCCGCCGCGCAGGAGCTTGCGGATGCACGGCAGGCTGCCGACGAGGCAAGGAAAGCCGCCGCCGCGCTGCCGGGGGAAGCCGAGCTTCTGGAGCTGGACGACCGCTTTGACCGGCTCGCGGCCGACCGTGCGGCGCTCCACCGCGTGGATCTTCCGATCACACCGCCCGAGCCGCATTGCAGCCCCGTGTTTTCCGGCTCCTCGCCGGAGGATGCGCGCCGCCGCGCCCGGACGGATGCCGACGCGGTGCGTGCGCTGCAGAAACCGATGGAAACTATGCGTTTTCCGATCGTGCCGCTGTGCCTTCTGCTCTGCGGCGCTGTGCTTGCGCTCGTTTGGAACGCGGCGGTCGGACTTGCGGTCTGCGGCGCGGCGGCAGTGCTTTTTGCGGTGCAGCTGATCCTGCGCGGAACTATGAAGCGCGCGTGGCAGGCGCGGCAGGATGAGGCGGGACAGATCCTTCGCAATTATTCCGCAGCCGACGCGGACGGCATCCTCGCCGCCGCCGTCCGATACGGAGAGGCGCTGCGGCAGCACAAAAAAGAGGTCGAAGAGATCCACGAGCGCTGGCGTGAGCGGAACGAAGAGCTCTCCCGTCTGACGAAGGAGGAAAAAGCGCTGCTCGGCATTCTGAGCGCGTTCAGCCCCGAAAGCACATCGCCGATCGAAGCGAAACAGGCGATCCGACGGGCACAGCAGCAGCTCCGCGAAGCGGAGAAGGCGGAGACAAAAGCAGCGGCGGCGGAGCGCAGACTGCGCGACCTGCGCGAGATCTGCGGCGAGGTGGAGACGACCGAGCTGCCGGAGGAGGACTTCTCCGACCGCTGCACGCCGGAGGAGGCGAAGCGGGAGCTTGACCGCGTCCGCGCGGAGCTTGCAAATCTTGCCGCCGAGCTTGCCGCGAATACGGCGCGGGTGGAATCGTATGGGGACCCCGACGAGCTGACGGCGGAGCGGGAGGCGCTTGCCGAACGCATCGAACTGCTCGAAAAGCGAAACGATGCATTGCTGCTTGCACAGGAGACCCTTGCGGAGGCGGATCGCCGGATGCAGGCGCGCATCTCCCCGCAGCTTAACAAACTCGCGGGAGAGTATCTTGCCCGTATGACGGACGAGCGGTATGAAAAGCTGCTGTTGGATCAGAACTTCGCGCTGACCGCGAAGGCGGCGGATTCCGACGCCGCACGCCCGCTTGCGGCACTCTCCGGCGGGACGGCGGAGCAGGTGTATTTCGCCCTGCGGCTGGCGATCTGCGCGCTGGCGCTGGAAAGCGACACGCCCATCGTGCTGGACGACGCCTTTGTTTTCTTCGATGACAAGCGGCTGGCACAGGCGCTGAAGCTTCTGAAGGAAGAGGCGGAGCATCGGCAGATCCTGCTGTTCACCTGCCAGGG
>JAFVWG010000215.1 GCA_017501805.1 Oscillospiraceae bacterium | reverse complement strand
GACAAGCAGGCTGCCGCGCTGGTTGGCAGAAAGGTGCTCATCAAGGGACAGCTCTGCAAGGTGGCATCCGCAGTCGCAGGAGCGGCGGGTGCGGCATCCATCAAGCTGGAGGAGACGCCCGCGACCGCTCCCGCGGACGGTGATATCGTCTATCCGGGCGAAGCGGGCGCAAAGGGACGCGACGTGTATGCGACCCTGATCCTCGGCGAAGACGCCTACGGCATTACCGAGATCGAGGGCGGCGGTCTGCAGCATATCGTCAAGCAGCTCGGCTCGGGCGGCACGGCAGATCCGCTGGATCAGCGCGCGACCGTCGGCTGGAAGGCATCCCGCGTTGCGGAGCGTCTGGTCGAGCAGTATATGATCCGCGTGGAGACGGCTTCCACTTTTGAGATCGGCGCGAACTGACGCGCAAAACCGGGTGGGGCGGCAACGCCCCACCTTTCGTGAAAGGAGTTTTACCATGGCAACCGAAAAGAAGATCCTGAAGCCCGAAGACGACCGCGTGTATTTCTACGCGATGCGCGACGGCGGAAAATACCGCGACGACATTCTTGTTGCGGTCAACGGCAAAACCTTTAAGATCAAGCGCGGTGAGCGCGTGCTCGTGCCCCGCTATGTGGCGGAGATCCTGCTCGGCAGTATGGAGCAGGACGCGAAGGCAGCCGCGTATATGGAGCGAATCGGCTCCGACTATGAGGCGGCTTCGCCGGCGCTCAGTTAAGACGGACGGAGGCGTGAGAATGTGGAATGGACGGTCGTGACGGTGCTCATCACGATGGTGGGACTGCTCGTCTCCGTGATGACACCGATTATGAAACTCAATACGACCATCATCCGTCTCAATGCGTCGGTGGAAACGCTGACCGGAGAGATGGAGAAATACACGGAAAAAAATGACCGGAGCCACGATCGGCTCTGGCGAAAAACCGAGGCGCAGAGCGAACGGCTGAACGATCACGAATCGCGGATCGTGCGGCTTGAGCAGCGGGAAGGGGGAGAGCGATGAAGAAAACATTTGTCCCGAGCGTAAAACGGATGAGCGCTGTCGGATCGGCGTTTGACGAGATGTTTTTCTCGGAGGAGGATAAAAAACTCGCAAAGAAGATCCGAAGTCAAATGAACGCGGGCGAGCTTTCGCTGCCGGAGGCGCATACGCAGATGGAGAGCATCCGCGCACGCTACAACTATTCCGGCGGGGAGGATGGCAGCGGCTACAGGGCGATCCCCAAGCAGACGAAAAGCTATGTGAGCAGATACGATGCGGCATTGCAGAAAGCGACCGGGGATGCGCTGAACACGGAACCGTTTTCCTACGATGCGGAGCAGGACCCCTTGTACCAAAAGGCGCGGAAGCAGTATCTTTCCGCAGGGGAGCGGGCGATGGACGACACGGTGGCGCGGGTGTCCGCACGCACGGGCGGACTTGCTTCGAGCTATGCGGCAAAGGCGGGAGAGGACGTCTATCTCGACTATGCGGACAAGGCGGAGGAGCTTCTGCCGCAGTATGAGGAGCGTGCCTACCGCAGATATCTGCAGGGGAACAATGACCGCAGAGATGCGGTCGAACTGCTCCGTAAGCTGGATGCGGAGGAGTATGAACGTTGGCAGGATGCAGAGCGTGCCGAGCGGCAGGAGCGGGAAAGCGCGACCGAATGGACCTACCGATACGGCAAGGAGCTTGCCGACCGCGCTTACCGCGAAGAGAAGGACGCTGCCGACCGTGCCTACCGCGAGGAACAGGATGAAAATAAGGCGCAGAGCGCCGTTCGGGAAGCGGCACGGAAGGACGTTGAAGCACATCTGTCTGCGGGCGGCGACTGGCAGCAGCTTCCTGCGGAAGTTCTGAAAAACGCGGGACTCAGCGAGGTGCAGATGCAGCAGCTTGCCGCCGCATACCAAAAAAAGGGCACGACCG
>JAFVWG010000214.1 GCA_017501805.1 Oscillospiraceae bacterium | reverse complement strand
CGCAGCCCGATGCCGACGGCTATGCGACTACGACGCTCGCCTTTACCGACGCGGGCAAGTACCGCCTGCTCGGACGCGCGAAACAGGAGAAGGACGGCGTTGTCTGCAACGGCTGCGCCGACGGCGTGGAATTCACCGCCGACTGCAAGGGAACGATCAAGCTGACGGCGAGCGTTTCCGCGATCGAGACCTACAATGTGACCTACCGCGTTCTGGTGGACGGCGTTGCGAGCGAGCAGATGTCCTTCAGCAGCGCAGGGGAAAAGACCGCCACGCTTTTTGTGGATGTCAAGCCTGGCGTGCACACGATCCGCATCGTGAAGGACTACGAGCCGTCTCACAGCCGCGATCTGCTCAAGAGCGTCACGCTGACCTGCAAGCCCGAGAGCGTGAAGCCGACCGCGCAGAAGAGCAAGCTGCTTGCGATCATCGGCGACTCCGATGTGTCCGGCTTCGGCGTGATCAAGACCTCGACGCCCGACTCCACCAAGAACAGCTCTTCCGCGATCCTCTCCTTCGGCTATCTTGCCGCGGAGCAGCTTGGCGTGGACTATGAGATCATGTCCCGCCGCAGTATGGGTGCGCTCAAAACGGTCGGAAAACCGAAAAAATACAACTATCAGGAGATGTTCGAGTACCGCAACCGCTGGCTCGACAACGATGAGAAATACGACTTCGCGCGCAAGGCGGACGCCGTGATGATCAAGGTCAGCGGCAACGACAAGAGCTTCAGCGCCGAGGAAGAGACCGCCGCGATGATGACCGTGATCGGGCAGGTCCGCGAGCACTACGGAAAGGATGTACCGATCGTTATTTTCTACACGCAGTCGACGAAGCACAAGCCCGTCGCGGAGGCGCTCGTTGCGGGAGATCCGAAGCTCTACGGCGTGACGGTGACCTACGACAGAAGCGGTATGGGCGACCATTCGACCGCCGCGTCGCATGTCTACTACGCGGAGGAGCTTGTGAAGGTCCTCAAACCGCTGCTTGGATGATGAAAAGCCGTCCGTCCCTGCACAGGGGCGGACGGCATTAAGTAAGAAGTAAGGGCGAATAGTGAAGAGGTGTGGTGTGCCGCTTGCGGCACGGATGGAGATACTGCCTTCGGCAGGCGGATGGGCAATGCCCATCCCTACGATCGTGGATCGATATTACTGCGGAGAAATTCTGTGGCTGTGTGGTAGGGACGAGCATTGCTCGTCCGCTTTTTGTGGGCGATATATTCCGCTGTGCGGAATTCGATATACGGCTGCGCCGTTCGATATGTCCCGCACAGCGGGACGCGATATGCGCTGAGGCGCGCAAAGGTTTTGTTGCCGCTTTGCGGCAATTGAGATACTGCCTTTGGCAGGCGGGCGATTGATCATCGCCCCTACGGGTGCGGAGGGGCAAAGAAAAAGGGCGCGTTCTCCACAGGAGAACGCGCCCGAAGTATATGCATTCGGATTACTTCCAGATTGCGTAGCAGTAGCCGAAGCTGTCGACTGCGAGCTTGACGGTATCGCCGATCGCGCCGCCCTCAGCGAGGTACTGGTCAGCGGAACGGGCGACCATCGCAGTGTACGGATACCGGTAGGTCTTGCCGTCGACGGTGACGGAGACGTCCTTCTCGTTGGCTTCCAGCTTGCCGGTGACGTAGGTCGTTTCGACGGCTTCACGCGCCTTGCTGAGTTTGGTCCAGGACTTTGCGCTGTTGCCGTTGAAGAGACCGTAGCTGCCGACGTCGGCTGCCTTGAAGCAGTTGGCGGGGATGGTACCGTACTTTTCGAAGGTGACGGAGCCGGGGGTCGTGACGTAGCCGTCAGCGTCCAGCACAGGCTCGGTGACTTCGGTGATCTTGTCAGCCCAGGTGGGGACGTGGAGAACGGTGTAGGTGTCACGCCAGACGTCGTAGTAGAACTCCAGCCGCATACCGTTTTCCGCACGGTAGTACAGCTCGTTGTTGCCCTCCTGCCAGACATCCTTGATGTTGGCGTTGTTGGGGCTCCATTTCACGTTGTTGCGGATGGCGGTGAGGCGGCTCTTGGCAATTTCCTTCTCGCCGAGGAGCTTCACGAATGCGTCGCCGGTGATGGGGCCGTCCTCATGGATGCGCATCGGGGAACCGGTGACGGTCTTGTCGGTGCCCGTCCAATAAGCATCGGAGTCGTTGCTGGTGTATCTGTAGTAGGGACGGACATAGTAGTCGTTGTTGTTGCCAATCTTTTCACGGACAACGCCGAAGATGCGGTATGCCAGAGGCTGCTCGGGATCTTCCTGCTCGTTGATGAACAGAGCGTTCATCGCGAGACGGCAGGCGGACTGACGGTCGATCTCGTCATTTTTGACGGTGACGCCGTGGTCAAGGCGCTTTTCCTTCAGCTGTGTCATGGTGTTGGTATCCCAGCCTGCGCCGGTGAGCGCGGAAGCGTCCGCACCGATGGCGACGAGGAGCATCTTGCCGAAGGCAGTTCCGGAGAGCTTTCCGTCGGGATTGAACTTGCCGCCGCCGACACCGGCAACGACGCCCTTGGAAGCGCAGAATTCAATGTACTTGTTTGCCCAGTGGGAGGCGGGAACATCGGCAAAGGTCGTGCCGCCGGCAGCGAGCGTCTCAGCCTTTTCGGGGCCGAGCAGGATGCAGCTGAGGATCTTCGCAGCCTGCGCACGGGTCAGCGTCTCGGCGGGCTTGAAGGTGCCGTCCGGGAAGCCGGCGATGATCTTGAGGTCGGACATAATGTCCACGGCTTCGGCAGTCAGAAGAGACACGTTTGCGGAGTCTCTGAACGACGCGGCGCCTGCCATGGGGATCATGGACAAAAGCATAACGAGGGACAGAGCGAGAGCAATAGCTTTTTTCATAGGGAAAACTCCTTTCCAATACATTTCGCCGTAACGAACGAAAACTACTTTCAGTTTAGCAAACGGGACATAAAATGTCAAGAAAAGCACCGCCGTACGGCGGTGCTTTTCACACATTGTTTTTATTTTTCCGCAGGGGCTGCTGCGGCTGCCGGCTGCTTCCAGATGGCCATAATGAAGTTGTCGTTCGAGAGCAGAATGTTCACTTCGTCACCGACCGCGCCGCCGTCTTCAAGGTAGGTTTTAGCGTTGGCGCCGGCGCCGTAGCGGCTGGAATACTTATAGGTCTTCTTGCCGATGGTGGCGCCCTTCTTCACATCGTACTTCGCGAGCTTGCCGCTGACGATCTTGCCCTTATAAGCTTCGACCGCATGGTCCGGCCGG
>JAFVWG010000213.1 GCA_017501805.1 Oscillospiraceae bacterium | reverse complement strand
CGGCAACACGAACAGAGACGGCGAAGTAAATGCAAAGGACGTGACGACCCTGCGCCGCTTTCTCGCGGGAGGCTACGGCGTGGAGCTCGGCACGCTCGCCGAAGCCAAACAGGCATCCTATACCGATGCCGTGACGGGCGGGCAGGTCTACACGGATCTGGGCAAGCCGCAGTTCGGCGAAGGCGCGGGCAAGTATAGCCTGACTGTTCTGGTGGACGGAAAGAAGGACGCGATCTGGTCCGATCTGTTCAAGGCAAAGATCGCAGCCGGAAACACCGAGGAGATCACCCCTGTCGGCTCCTTCACGGAAGCGAAGAGCGATCCCGACACGATGACCGTCACGCTCAGCACGTCGCGTTACTACATCGCGAAGATCGATGGCGTCTATCCCGCCGAGGGAGAGAACGCTGCCTATATCACGCTGAAGAAGGCGGACTGGAATGCGCTTCCCGCCGACCAGCCGTTCGTTGTTGCGGAGTCCGGAAAAACCTGGAACTTCACGCAGAGCTACACCACCGATGCCTTCAAGGCGGAGGACGTGGGCAAATATGTTGTCTACACCAAGGACAAGGAGAGCATTAAGACCCTCGCCCTCGCCGAGACGCGCAGCGGCACGGCAGGCGTGTTCACCGGAACGGAGGACGGCATTCTGACCTCCTATGATCTGGACGGCACTGCCTACAAGGTCGCGACGAGAGAACCTGCCTTCGCGGTGGATCGCGCTGCGGCGGCGACGGTCTACCCGGATCTCAGCGGCACGAACCCGACGGTCTGCCTCGATCCCAACGGAAATCTTCTGCACGTTGTCCTTCCCCAATATGACGAGGAAAACAGCAGCGCCATGTTCCTCGCGGCGGCGAGAGCCGACAAGAAAAAGGGCGATCCGCGCACGATGCCCCGCGAGCTGAAGGACGGCATCAAGCTGCTCATCATCGGCAACAGCTTCGGCAACGACAGCTCGCTGACCTATCTTCCCAATTTCTTCAAGGAAGCGGGCGTGAAGGACTACGTTATCGGCACGCTCTACTACAGCGGCTGCCCCTACTCCAAGCACGTCAATTTCGGTATGCAGGATCAGGCGGTGTATGACTACTACGAAAACACCAACCTAACCAAGCCGGAATACATCGATGCCAACGGCAATGTTGCAAAGCCGGGAAAGGTCACCTTTGACTACGCCCTCGGACATCGGGAGTGGACGCATATCATGACGCTTACCAGCTATGCGCAGTTCGATAAGGACCTTGGCTCCAATCCTCCGTGGCAGGATCTGCTGCTTTGCCGCGTGCGCAACCGCTGCCCCGATGCATACCTCGGCTATGATATGACCTGGTCCTACAAGGCGTCCTATACGGGCAGCGAGATGTTCAACACGCAGTTTGGCAACGACCAGATGGCGCTGTACAGATACCTTACGGAAACCGTGCACGCCAAAATCCTTCCCGAGGAGCGCTTCAAGTTTGTCGCGCCGGTCGGCACCGCCATTCAGAACGCGAGAACATCCTTCATCGGTGACCATATGGACCGCGACGGTCACCACCTGAACAAGGGCATCGGACGCTACACCGCGCAGATGACCGTTTTCTGCACGCTGACGGGCGTAGATCCCGCAGAGATCAAGTATCTGTCGAAGAATCTGGTCTCGACGAAGTCGGAATACGCCATCCCGGAACAGGATATGACGAGAAACGGTATGTTGGATATGCTCGGCAAGGTCGCGCGCGAATCTGCGAAGAATGCGCTGGCGAAGCCCTTTGAAGTTACGCAGTCCCGGTACACGAACGACAATATCCTGTGGCCCGAAGAAAATGAGATGCCGATCAATTGATCGCGGCAGTCAGAACAAAGTATGACCGCCCCGAAAGCGTAAGCTTTCGGGGCGGCTTTTTGCTTTTTAATCCCAATTTCCTTTTGTGTTCCCAGAGGGTCGCCGGAGGCTCCCTTGTGTAAAGGGAGCTGGCACGGCGCAGCCGTGACTGAGGGATTGTACGGTAGGACTTGCCTTTTGCATCAGTTTTCGGTGAAATCG
>JAFVWG010000212.1 GCA_017501805.1 Oscillospiraceae bacterium | reverse complement strand
TAGAAAGATTAACATTGGAAATGCCTACTCGCTCAGCCAGTTCGTTCAAGGAGATTTTACGATCCACCATCATTCTATCCAAGCGGAGAACTATCTTGCCCATAGCAACCTCCTCACAGTAATCCATCTACATCTTTTTCAAGTTCAGCGCCGTGAACAAAGAACTGTGTAAGACACAGAACGATGATCCCCATGAAGATACCTGCTGTATCAATACTGATTTCTGCTGTTTCCACACCAGTTACCAGACGAACAATGGTGCTCATAATAAGACCAATTACAGGAACGGCAATCGCAAAAATACCGATTTCCCGCATCATGCGGATATTATCCGTTTGGAAGGGAGTTGCATTTTGAGATTTCTTGAGAATCAGATGCAAATTGCGAAACACCATCGCCATAACCGACAGAATGATGATTGCTCCAATTCCAAAAAGCATGAAACAAGTCATATCTGCATTTCCGTTGACGACAGGAGTATTAACCTCAAATCCGTATACCTCAAGATTTGCGCCACAACAATCTTTCGCATCAAAACCCACAAAGTACTTTACCCAGTTCGGCGCAGCAACAGAGCAAACAGTAGCCGCTGCCATGAGTGCAACACCAACCCAATGGAAAATCTCCAAAACTTTAGTAATGACTATGCCGAACTTGTTAACACCTTTCATCACTCATACCTCCAGATTGATTTGTTGGTATAAGTGTAGCCTTTGATTTAATGTTTGTCAATATATTTTTAATGTTTATCGTTAAAAACGCATTGGGCCGTATTGAATTAAGTCGCTTTACTTCTTTTTCTTTGGTGCGGGAAGTTCCTCATACATCGCATAGCAAAGCTCTGTCATGAATGTTTAGATTCTATCTGATTTTTTTACTCGTAACATCGACTAGTTGATTTTCGAAATATCTCAGTCGTTTGCGTGTTTGCCACCGATTTTTGATACATGCCACAGACTTGTTGATATACCGTTTCTATTCTTAACTTAACACCGATTTAGAACGGATTTTTCGCATAAAACGCCCATCTGTCAATGATTCATCTCGGCCATTTTTTCAACATAAACAAGACAGGTTGATTTTTTGAAGATAGCATTTACTATTGTTGTCGGTTTAGAAACAGGTCAATTTCTATTGTTTTTCCAATGCTTGTTGCGATTTGTCACAAGACAGTTACTGTCATGGTGATTTTTTCGGCCTGTTAAGATAAGGCGGCATTTATTTTTCTGAAAATGCGCGTTTTATCCGCCAAAAAACAGGGGGGTGAAAAAATAAATGCGTTGAGGGGCGGAGGTTGCTCCCCCCGCCCCTCTCTTTTTTGTTATGCGGCTACACGGTAGACAAATCCTACGAAACCTTTTACTTTCAGAGTGCAAGGCATTCGGCGTACGAAACAGCACCCTGTAATAGTTTGCCCCAGTGTTTAGCTAAGGGATATACTAACTTTAGAATTATGTAAAGTGCGGTAAGGGAACCGGTTATTCACACTGCGCAAATTCAAAAGGAATCAGGAAAATTGAAGTTAGCTAAATAATGCACCCCAAAATGACACAGCCGTTAAGGCACAGAATGGTCATTTCTTACTCCTTAGCGGCTGTGTTTCAGTTCAACTTAATGACATTGACCCACAGGTGCGTCCTTTTTTGAAAACGTTCTTACGCCATGCCGGCGGTGATGATCGCCATCTTGTAGACTTCCTCGGCGTTGCAGCCGCGGGAGAGGTCGTTGATCGGCGCGTTCAGGCCCTGCAGGATGGGGCCGTAGGCGTCAAAGCCGCCGAGGCGCTGCGCGATCTTGTAGCCGATGTTGCCCGCTTCGATGCAGGGGAAGATGAAGGTGTTGGCGTAGCCTGCGACCTGCGAGCCGGGGAACTTGAGCTGTCCGACGACCGGAGAAACAGCCGCGTCGAACTGCATCTCGCCGTCGATGGCGAGGTCGGGAGCGAGCTCCTTGGCCTTCTGCGTGGCGGCCTGGCTCAGGGGCACGGTGGCGCCCTTGCCGCTGCCCTTGGTGGAGAAGCTCAGGAGCGCGATCTTCGGGTCGATGCCGAAGAAGGCTGCGGTGCGGCCGGTTTCCACGGCGACCTCGGCGAGCTGATCCGCGGCGGAGAGCACAACGTTGCCGTCCGCATCCACACGGTCGGTGTAGGCGATGTTGATGGCGCAGTCGCCCATGCAGTAGGTCTCGGGACCGTCCTTGCCCTCGCGGAACATAATGAAGCTCGAGGAGACGAGGTGCGCACCGGGCTTGGTCTTGATGATCTGCAGCGCGGGACGGACCGTGTCCGCGGTGGAGTAGGTAGCGCCGCCGAGCAGGGCGTCCGCCTTGCCCATCTTGACGAGCATCGTGCCGAAGTAGTTGCCCTTAGCGCACAGAGCGCGGCACTCTTCTTCGGTCATCTTGCCCTTGCGGAGCGCGACCAGCGTGGAAACCATTTCGTCAAATCCGTCGTAGTTCGCGGGATCGATGATCTCAGCCTTCGCCACGTCGAAGCCGCCCTTCTGTGCGGCAGCGGTGACTTCGTCCTTCGCACCGATGAGGATCACGTTCATCAGGTCCTCCGCGATCAGGCGGGAAGCGGCCTCGAGAATACGGGCGTCCGTGCCCTCGGTGAAGACGATGGTGCGGCGCGTGTCCTTCAGCGCCTGCAGCAGTTTCGTAAACATAGCTATTCCTCCGTATCCGACAGTTTTGTCGTTTTTTTACAGCAACTACTATACACCTCTTGTTCGGATTTCTCAACCGTTTTTCGGAAGAAAAACGTCCGATTTGGCGCAAATTTCCATCGGCATTCCGTCCAGCGGGTGCGAAAAGGCGAGACGAACGGCAACGAGCTCCTGTCCCGCAAGCCCCAGCCGCGCCGATACCTCGCGGCTTTCCTCCGTTGCATACTGCGGATCGCCGAGGATGGGACAGCCGAGCGAGAGGCAGTGCAGTCGAAGCTGATGCGTTCTGCCGGTGACGGGCGAAAGCTCCAGCCGGCTCATCCCGCCTCCCTTTTCCAGCACGCGCCAGCGCGTGAGCGCCGCCTGCCCCTCGGGGTCGATCCTGCGGAGCAGACTTCCGCCGTCCACACGACCGATGGGAAGCGCCACCTCGCCCTCGTCGTCCGGCGGTGCGCCGAGGCAGAGCGCGTGGTAGGTCTTTTGAAAGCCGCCAGCCAGCTGCATATTGTAGCACAGCCCGTGGATATGGGAGTTTTTCGCAAAGAGCACGATCCCGCGCGTGTCGCGGTCCAGGCGGTTCACCGCGTGGATGCCGCAGTCCTGCCCGGTCGTCTCATAATAGCCGAGCACGCGCGTCAGAAGCGTTCCGTCGGTCCTGTGGAAGGTCGGATGCGCGATCACCCCCGCGGGCTTGTCCACGGCGAGCAGCGCCTCGTCCTCAAAGAGCACCTCGACCGGATCGTATTCGGGCGTAAATTCCGTGGGGCGGCTCTCGCGGATCACCACCGTGATCGTTTGCCCCGGCAGAAGCTTTTTGTCCGTATGCGCGGGCAGACCGTCCACAAAGAAGCTGCCCTGCGGCTTCAGGCGGCGGATCACGCCGTCGGACATGCGCAGCTCACGGCGCAGAAAGGACAGGAGCTTTCCTTCGCGGCTCGTCGTCCAGTTCAGCGTCATAGCGTCACGCCCCTTTCTTTTCGTATTATTATAAGGTATTTCCCGCCGCTTGCAAGAGCGCCCCGCAGCATTTTTCCCGACTCTCACAAAAACACCGCGGTATTTTGTCGATGTTCACCAAAGCGACTTGCATTTTTCCGCGTTTTTTCGCAAAAAGGAGATTGAAAAATTTGCCGTTTTGCAGTACACTAACGGTGTACGTTCGGCATACCGCCGAAATAATGCGCCATCGGCGCAAATGTATTTAGGAGGAAAAAAGAATGAAAAAGATCCTTGCTTTGCTCCTTGCTCTCATCATGGTCTTCGGCCTTGTCGCTTGCGGCGAGACTGCAGCTCCTGCCGAGAACAACGAGACCGCAGCCGGAGCCAACCCCGTTAAGGTCGGCTTCATCTTCCTGCATGACGAGCAGTCCACCTACGACCTCAACTTCATCAAGGCCGCGAAGGAAGCCTACACCGAGCTCGGCGTCGAGTACGTCCAGAAGGTCGGCATCCCCGAAGGTCAGGAGTGCTACGAGGCCGCTATGGACCTCGTTGACGAAGGCTGCAACATCGTCTTCGCCGACTCCTTCGGCCACGAGGATTATATGATCCAGGCCGCCAAGGAATGCCCCAATGTCGAGTTCTGCCATGCAACCGGCACCAAGGCTCACACCGAAGGCCTCGCCAACTACCACAATGCTTTCGCCTCCATCTATGAAGGCCGCTACCTCGCCGGTATCGCTGCCGGTATGAAGCTCAACGAGCTCATCGAGCAGGGCAAGCTGACCGACAAGAACTACAACCCGGACGGCACCGTCAAGGTTGGCTACGTCGGCGCTTACACCTACGCCGAAGTTATCTCCGGCTACACGTCCTACTTCCTGGGCCTGCGCTCCGTCGTTCCCAACGCTGCGATGGAAGTCACCTTCACCGGCTCCTGGTATGACATGGCGCTCGAGACCGAAGGCGCTCAGAAGCTGATCGACAACGGCTGCGCCGTTATCAGCCAGCACGCCGACTCCCTCGGCGCTCCCTCCGCCTGCGAAGCTGCGGGCGTGCCCAACATCTCCTACAACGGCAGCACCATCGAAGCCGGCCCGAACACGTTCATCGTGTCCTCCCGCATCAACTGGGCTCCGTACTTCAAGTACATCATCGGCCAGGTTCAGGCCGGTCAGCCCATCGACACCGACTGGACCGGCACCATCGCTACCGGTTCCGTTGAGCTGTCCGAGATCAACACCGCCGCTGCCGCTGCCGGCACCGCGGAAGCCATCGAGGCCGCCAAGGCTGAGCTCGCTGCCGGCACGCTGCACGTGTTCGACACCGAGAAGTTCACCGTCGAAGGCGCCAAGCTGGAGAGCTACATGGCCGACGTCGACACCGACGAAGCCTACACGAAGGACACCGAAGTCATCGCTGATGGCTACTTCCACGAGTCCGAGTTCCGCTCCGCTCCTTACTTCGACCTGCAGATCGACGGCATCACGCTGCTCGACACCAACTTCGGCTAATCTCTGTTATCTGGGCAGCCCCGGCACACGCCGGGGCTGCCTGCAAAGCGAAAAGCACCGCTGCAAAGGGCAGCGCAGTGACGTATGCCGCCGCGTTGCCCTTTGTTGCGTTCCGGAAAAAAGCAAAACAGGAGTGTGACCGTATATGGACCAGAATACGCCCGCTGTAAAAATGCGCAACATCACGAAGACTTTCGGCAGGAGTGTCATCGCCAACGATAAAGTCCGTCTCGACATTTATCACGGCGAGATCCTGGCGCTGCTCGGTGAAAACGGCAGCGGAAAGACGACGCTGATGAATATGCTCTCCGGCATCTACTACCCCGACGAAGGCGAGATCTTCGTGCAGGGCAAGCCGGTCTCCATCCGTTCGCCGAAGGATGCGTTTGACCTCGGCATCGGTATGATCCACCAGCACTTCAAGCTCGTGGACGTGCTGACCGCGGCGGAAAACATCACCCTCGGACTCAAGGGCAGACTCAACCTCAAGGAAGCTGCCGCCGAGATCCGCAGGATCTGCGACGCCTACGGCTTCGACGTCGACCCGAATCAGAAGGTCTACGATATGTCCGTCTCGCAGAAGCAGACCGTCGAGATCGTCAAGGTCCTCTATCGCGGCGCGGACATCCTCATCCTCGATGAGCCGACCGCCGTTCTGACTCCGCAGGAGGCGGAAAAGCTCTTCGCGGTTATGAACAATATGAAAAAGGACGGCAAGGCGATCGTCATTATCACCCACAAGCTGCACGAGGTGCTCTCCATCTCCGACCGCGTCGCGGTGCTCCGCAAGGGACAGTACGCGGGCGACACGAACACGGACGAAGCCACGCAGCAGAGCCTTGCCGATATGATGGTCGGTCACGCGGTCACGCTGAACATCCAGCGTCCCGAGCCGGTCGATCCCAAGCCCAAGATCGTCGTGAAGGGGCTGACTGTCCGCAGTAAGGACGGCATCCTGAAGCTCGACGACGTCTCCTTCACCGCAAACTCCGGCGAGATCCTCGGCATTGCGGGCATCTCCGGCTGCGGACAGAAGGAGCTGCTTGAAGCGATCGCGGGGCTGCAGCCCGTGGAAAAGGGCAGCATCCTCTTTATGGACGATGTCGCAGGACCCGAAGAGCTGATCGGTAAGGATCCGCTTGCCATCGCCAACATGGGCGTGGCGCTCTCCTTCGTTCCGGAGGACCGCCTCGGTATGGGTCTTGTCGGCAGTATGGACCTCGCGGACAATATGATGCTCCGCTCCTACCGCCGCGGTCACAGCGTTTTCACCGACCGCAAATTCCCGCACGACCTGGCGGAGACCGTCGTGCACGATCTGGACGTGAACACCCCCGGCGTGACAACGCCGGTGAGCCGTCTGTCCGGCGGCAACGTGCAGAAGGTGCTCGTCGGACGCGAGATCGCATCCGCCCCCTCCGTCCTGCTGACGGCGTATGCCGTGCGCGGACTGGATATCAATTCCTCGTATACCATCTATGACCTCATCAACCGCCAGAAGGAAAACGGCGTCGCCGTCATCTATGTCGGCGAAGATCTGGACGTCCTGCTGGAGCTGGCAGACCGCATTCTGGTGCTCTGCGGCGGCAAGGTCAGCGGCATCGTCCCCGGACGCGGCGCAAGCAAGCGCGAGATCGGTATGATGATGACAAAGCAGGGAGGTTCGGAAGATGAATAAGACAAAAACTCCCCTGATCCACATCTCCAAGCGCAGCGCGCTTCCGTGGTACGCATCGTGGGCGATCCGCGGCGGCGCGATCCTCGCGGCGCTGCTGGTCAGCGCACTGGTCACCGCCCTCGTCACGGGCGAAAATCCCCTGCAGATCTATCTTACGATCATCAAGGGCTCGTTCGGCTCTATGCGGCGCTTCTGGCTGCTGCTGCAGAACATCGCGATCCTGCTGTGCGTCTCGCTCGCGCTGACGCCTGCGTTCAAAATGCGTTTCTGGAACCTCGGCGGCGAGGGACAGATGCTTGCCGGCGGTCTTGCCACAACGGCGTGTATGATCCTGCTTGCGGGCAAGGTTCCGAACTGGCTGCTGATCGTGCTGATGCTTGCCGCGAGTATGCTCGCAGGCGCGATCTGGGGCGCCATTCCCGCGATCTTCAAGGCGCGGTGGAACACCAACGAGACCCTCTTCACTCTGATGATGAACTATGTCGCGGCGCAGCTCGTTGCCTTCTTCATCATCATCTGGGAAATGCCCAAGGGCGCGGGACAGATCGGCATCATCAACCAGAAGACGATGATCGGCTGGCTGCCGAAGCTCTTCGGCAAGGAATATCTGCTGAACATCCTGATCGCGGCGTTCGTCTGCCTCGCGATGTTCATCTACCTCAAGTACTCCAAGCACGGCTATGAGATCTCCGTCGTGGGTGAAAGCGAAAACACCGCGCGCTATATCGGCATCAAGGTCAGCCGTGTCATCGTCCGCACGATGCTGCTCTCCGGCGCGATCTGCGGTCTGACGGGTATGCTGCTCGTTGCCGGCACGGAGCACACGCTGACCACCACGATCACCGCAGGACGCGGCTTCACCGCCGTTATGGTGTCGTGGCTGGCGAAGTTCAACCCGCTGTGGATGGTGCTGACGAGCTTCCTGCTCGTCTTCCTGCAGCGCGGCGCGGGACAGATCGCCACGAACTTTATGCTCAGCCCCTCGTTCGCCGATATTCTGACGGGCATCATCCTGTTCTTCATCATCGGCAGCGACTTTATCATCAACTACAAGCTCAATTTCCGGAAATCTGCGGGTAAGGAGGGCTGATCGATGTTTGATTTTGTATCCTTTATTCCCCGCGCGATCGTGCAGGGAACGCCGCTGCTGCTGGGCAGCACCGGCGAAACGCTGACGGAAAAATCCGGCAACCTCAACCTCGGCATCCCCGGCACGATGTATGTCGGCGCGATCTGCGGCGTCATCGGCGCGTTCTTCTATGAGCAGGCCGCGGGCGACAATATGATCCCCGCCCTTGCGGTCGCCATTCCGCTGCTCTGCTCGCTGGCAGGCTCGCTGCTGATGGGTCTGCTCTACTGCTTCCTCACGGTCACGCTCCGTGCCAACCAGAACGTCACCGGTCTTGCAATGACGACCTTCGGTGTCGGCATCGGCAACTTCTTCGGCGGAAGCCTCATCAAGATCTCGCACAGCGAAGTCCCCGCCATCGTTCTGTCCGCCACCAGCGGCTGCTTCAGCCGTTCCGTCGGCGGCGACGGCTGGTTTGCGCGCATCTTCCTGTCCTACGGCTTTCTGGTGTATCTCTCCGTTGTGATCGCGCTGGTCGCGGCCTTCGTGCTCAAGCGCACCCGCGTCGGTCTGCATCTGCGCGCCGTGGGTGAGGATCCCCGTACCGCGGACGCGGCGGGTGTGAACGTCACCCGCTACAAGTACATCGCCACCTGCCTCGGCAGTATGATCGCGGGACTCGGCGGTCTGTACTACATTATGGACTACAACAGCGGCATCTGGTCGGCGGACGCCTTCGGCGACCGCGGCTGGCTCGCCATCTCGCTCGTCATCTTCACGATCTGGCGTCCGAATGTCGGCGTGCTTGCCTCGTTCCTGTTCGGCGGTCTGTACATCCTGCATATGTATATCCCCTCGGGCATGAACCTCGCCATCAAGGAGATCTACAAGATGCTGCCCTATGTTGTCACGATCATCGTGCTGGTCATCTCCAGCATGCGCAACAAGCGGGAAAATCAGCCCCCCGCAAGCCTCGGTCTGCCCTATTTCCGCGAGGACCGATAGAAAAAAACCATAACCGCCGCAGATCATCCGATCCGCGGCGGTCTTTTTCGGGAGAGATGTTTATGATCACAGGCGGCATCGTCACGCTCGATCTGCACGGCTGCACAACGTATCAGGCAAAGATCGCGATCGACGCGGCACTGCGCCGCAGCCGCGGCGTCTACCGTCTGCGGCTGATCCACGGCTATCACGGCGGCACGGCGCTGCGGGATATGATCCGCAAAACCTACGGCGCACACGCGGGCGTGCTGCGCGTGGAGTTCGGACTCAACGGCGGCGAGACCGACCTCGTCCTGCGCGAATGGACGTAACGCTGCCGTCCGTATGCGTCTTCATAAGAAAACACCACCCGCTATGCGGGTGGTGCTTGTTTTATTTTCGCAGGAGGCGGATGTCGTTTCCGCAGAAGGTGAGCAGCTCGTAGCTGCCGAGCAGACGGGAGACGATCTGCGGAGAATAGCGGTCCTCCAGCTCCGTGGGGGAGAGGTTCGTGGAGATGATGACGGGGCGTGCCGCCATCAGCCGCGTGTTCACCACCTGATAGAGCGCGGACTGGGTGAACTGGGTGGTCATCTCCGTGCCGAGGTCATCGATGATGAGCAGGTCGCAGTCGAGGTATTTCGTCGTGCGCGCCTGCGTCTGTTCCGAGGTCTGGAATTTCGCCGCCTCAAAGTCGGAAAAGAGCTTGCCCGCGGTGTCGTAGACCACGCTGAAACCGCCCTCCGCCACGGTGCGGGCGATGCAGGCGGAGAGGAAGGTCTTGCCCAGTCCCGTTCCGCCGCTGAAAAGCAGGTTCGGAGAATCCGTGCGGAACGCGCGCGCATAGTCGAAACAGCGGTCGCGGACGCTTTTCATCACGCGGCGGCAGGAAACGCCGAGCTTGGGATCGGGCGATTCGGGATAGAGTTCGAGGCGGAAGCCGTCAAAGCTCTCGCGTCCGTCCAGCAGACTGGAAAGCTCGCGCTTCTGCTCCTGACGGCACAGCTCACGCAGACATTCGCACATCGCGCTGCCGACATAGCCCGTTCCCCCGCAGAGCTCGCAGACGGACTGCGGGTCGAAGTCGTCGTCCTCCAGCTCCAGCGTCTGCAGAAGCCAGCTGCGCTCCGCCTGCAGGTTTTGGTTTTCTTTTTTGATGCGTTCGATCGCTTCGCGGGGATCGCTGCCGGAGGCGAGCGCCGCCGCGACCGTCTGCGCCATCGTGCGCTGCAGCGCGAGATCGACCTCGCGCAGACGCGGACAGTCCGCATAGGCCTTTTCCAGCCGCTCGTTCGCCTCGTTCCGGGCGATTTCACGCGCCTGCTCCAGTCGCTCACGCGCCCGCTGCAGGACGGCTCCGGAGTATGCCATAGATCAAGTC
>JAFVWG010000211.1 GCA_017501805.1 Oscillospiraceae bacterium | reverse complement strand
TTGTCGGCGCTGCGATCAAGGTGAAGTCCGGCGCGACCCTCAAGATCACCGGTGAGGGCGTCCTCTTCCTGAACAGCACGGTCAGAAGCGCGATCAGCTGCGCGAAGAACGCGAAGGTCACCCTCAAGGGCAATTCGCTGAATTTCGACAGAAAGAAAGTCCAGAAGGCCAAGAAAGCACAGCCCACCGAAGTGCCTGCAGCCGCTCCTGCCGAGACGCCCGCTCCCGAAGCTGCCATCGTTCCCGAAGCTCCGGCTGAAGGCGAAGGTGCTCCCGCAACGGTCAACGCAGCAAAGAAAAAGAATGTGAAGAAGAACGCTGCGAAGAAGAACAATGCGAAGAAGGCTGTGAAGATCAATCCGCTTGAGATCAAGGCAGGCGAAGTTATCTCCGTGAAGGATGCCAACGGCAACGTCGTCCTCAGTGCTGTTGCTCCCATCGATGCAAGACAGGTCATCTTTGTCTCCGAAAAGCTTACTGCGAAGCAGAGCTACACCCTCTATGCGGGTGAGACTCAGGTCTCGAAGGCAACCGCGAGAGCCGCTCAGCGTCTGAACGCTCCCGTCAACAACAAGAAGAACAACAAGAAGAACAATAAGAACAACAAGAATGCGCAGAAGTGGAACAATAAAAACGTGAAGCGCGGAGTCGGCAGAAAGAACGTCGGCAAGCAGGCGAAGCCCGCTGCGATCCCCGCGTAAGCTGTAAGTTACCCACAAACGATCGTATAGTTCCTGTGCGGCGGAGCGATCCGCCGCACTTTTTCTGTGAATCTGTCCAAATGACCCCGAAAAATTCAGTGATTCTTACGAATACTGAGGTGAAAAGAGAATCCCTTGCAGGACTTATTATAATATGCTATATTCGTCCTATCTGAAATGAGAGAGGGGGCGAAAGCGTATGGATCTCGAGCAGTCGAAGCTTCTTGCGGCAAAGACGGATGATCGTGTTTTCGAAGAGCTCATCGAGCAGAATAAAAGCCGGATCCTGCGATGTGCGTCGCAGACGGTCGGGCGGTATATCACCGAGAGTGATGACGAGTGGTCGATCGCGCTTCTTGCCTTCCATGAAGCCGTACAGAGCTATACACCCGAAAAAGGCTCGTTCCATGCACTTGCTGCGCTTATTATACGCCGCCGCCTCGTGGATGATCTTCGCAAAGCAGACAACCGCAGTGCTGAGATCAGCGTTTCACCGGAGGTGTTTTCCGGTGCGCGAGCGGAAGAGAATACTTTTGCCCCGGACCACGCTCTTTACGGAGCAGTCATAAAGAAGACGGTCGAGTTAAACGCAACCGCGCTGGCTGCGAATGCGCGGGCTGAGATCGCAGAAATGCAAACAACCTTGAAGGAATTCGGTTTTTCGTTTTTTGATCTTGCGGACGCTTCCCCGAAGGCGGAAAAGACAAAAGCCGCCTGCGCGATCGCGATCCGAACGCTCCTTGACAGCGAGGAGCTGATGCGCACCCTTCGGGAAAAACGGGTCATACCCGTTCGTGAGCTGAGCGAGCGGAGCGGCGTTCATAAGAAGATTCTGGAGCGGCACAGAAAATATATCATTGCCGCGGCAAATATTCTGGACGGAGATTTTCCGATCCTGTCTTCCTATTTGCGTTTTGTGAGAAAGGAGTGAGACGGTGAAAGCGATCGTGTTGGAAAACCGTGATGGGTTTTCGGTCCTTCTTCGGGACGACGGTGAGATCGTAAAACTGCGTATGCAGGCACAGATCGGCGAGACGGTCGAGCTTTCGGATGAGTCCCTGCCTCTGCGCTCTGCAAAGAGCCCGTGGGTTCGGACCGCTGTTGCCGCCTCGCTCGCGCTGGTGATCGCAGGAGGCTCCTATGCCTATGTTGCCGTGCCCGCCAGCGCCTTTGTCTCGCTCGACGCAGGGGAGAGTTCTGTAGAGCTTGCCGTGAACCGTCTCGGCAGGATCGTATCGGTCCGACCGAAGAACAAGGCTTCCGTTGCGCTGTCCGACGAACTTGCGGAGGATATCCGAGGCAAGCAGATGGACGACGGTATTCGGAAAACCGTTCAGTGTCTGCAGGATGACGGTGCGCTGTCCGGTGAGGACGGCTGCCTGATCGCCGGAGTTACTTCCAATGCTCCGACGACCGAGAGCGCGATCACGGAGATCGTGGAAGAAGTAACGACTTCCGACGGTGAAGAGGCTGTTGAGCTTTATACGATCACCGTTACAGAAGAGGAACGGCAGGAGGCCGAAGAGAACGATCAGAGCGCCGGAAGCTATGCATTCAACCGACGTAAAATGCGGCGTATCAAAAGGCGCAAAGAACGCAGAGAGCAGCGCAGAATCGAAGCGGAAGAGACAAACGCACAGCTGCAGACTGCGGAAGCCGAACAGACCGCCGTTGTTACGGAAACCGCAGATGCGGTACAGTCTCCTGCTGCAGCGGAAGTACCGCAGCAGCCTGTCTCTGCACAGCATGCTGAGCCCGCTGCGG